>NZ_JBEZWL010000017.1:0-91466 GCF_040648015.1 Streptomyces sp. NPDC029216
GTGCGCTCAAACGCCGCGCGGGCTATCTATGGCCCCGCCGGCGTTTGAGGCGCGGGGGTCTGGGGGCGGAGCCCCCAGGGAACGGGCGAAGGGTGGGTAGGGGACCTCCGCCCCGCGCAGCGGCCCACACCGCGCGCCGAACCCACCCGAACGGCACAATGGCGACATGCGTACGCACCGCGCCACCGCAGTGGCCGGGGCCGCGATACTGCTGGCCGTCGGCACGGCCGCGGCGGAGCCGACCCCTCCCCCGCCCCCCAAACCCCGCATCAGCGACGCCGCCGTCGCCAAGGCCGTGGCCGGCCTCGACGCCGCCGTCGCGGACGTGATGCGCCGCACCGGCATCCCCGGCGTGGCGGTGGCCGTCGTCCACCGCGACAAGGTGCTCTACCTGAAGGGCTTCGGCCTCCGCCGCACCGGCGAGTCCGCCAAGGTCGACCCGGACACCGTCTTCCAGCTCGCCTCCGTCTCGAAGCCGATCTCCTCCACCGTCGTCGCCGGCGCCCTCAAGGACCCCGACGCCTGGGACGAGCCCCTCGCCTCCTCCCTCCCCGGCTTCGCCCTGAAGGACCCCTGGGTGACCTCCCACGTCACCCCCGCCGACCTGTTCTCCCACCGCAGCGGCCTCCCCGACCACGCCGGCGACCTCCTGGAGGACCTCGGCTACGACCGGTCGTACATCCTCGGCCACCTCCGCGAGGAGCCCCTCACCCCCTTCCGCTCCAGCTACGCCTACACCAACTTCGGCCTCACCGCCGCCGCCGAGGCCGTCGCCCGCGCCCACGGCACCACCTGGCAGAAGCTCAGCGCGGACACCCTCTTCAAGCCCGCCGGGATGACGCACACGAGCGCCGAGTTCTCCGCCTTCGCGCACGCCCCCGACCGCGCCTACGGCCACGTGAAGACGGGCACGTCGAAGAACGGCGCCGGCATCTGGAGCCCCCGCTACGTGCGCGACCCCGACGCCCAGGCCCCGGCCGGCGGGGTCAGTTCCACCGCCCGCGACATGGCCCGCTGGCTGCGCCTCCAGCTCGGCGACGGCGTCCTCGACGGGAAGCGGATCATCCCCGCCGACACCCTGAACCGCACCCGCCTGCCCGAGATCGTCTCGCAGGCCGACACCCTGCGCGGGGTCCCCCAGTTCTACGGGCTCGGCTGGAACGTCAGCTACGACGACGCCGGCCGGCTGCGCCTGGGCCACTCGGGCGGCTTCGAACTCGGCGCCAACACCAACGTCACCCTGCTCCCGCTCGAACAGCTCGGCATCGTCGTCCTGACCAACGCCGCCCCGGTCGGCCAGGCCGACACGATCGCCCTGGACTTCTTCGACACCGCCGAGCACGGCAAGCCGACCGCCGACTGGCTGGCCCTGACCGGCGCGCTGTACGCGCAGGAGCTGAACGAAGGCCACCGCTCCCGCACCGACTACGCGCACCCGCCCGCCGCCGCCGAGCCCGCCCGCGAGGCCGGCACCTACACGGGGACCTACCGGAACCCCTTCTACGGCCCCCTCACCGTCACCGCCGACGCCAAGGGCGCCCTGACCCTCTCCCTCGGCCCGAAGCCCCTGCGCTTCCCCCTCACCCACTACGACGGCGACACGTTCAGCTTCGAGACCGCCGGCGAGAACGCCGTCGGCCGCACCGGGGTGTTCTTCTCCGACGGCACGGTCCGCATCGAGTACCTGGACGCCGAGCACCTGGGCACCTTCACCCGGAAGTAGCCGCCTACCCTGGTCCCGATGAGCCGCAGATCCCACATCCCGCCCGCACCCCTCCCCCAGCAGGACGGCATCGACCCGGTCCGGATGCGCCTTCCCCCCGACCCCGGGGGACGCTGGCCGCACCTGGGCGACTACCTGACCGAGCGCTACGCCGGCACCCGCGGCGCCGAGTCGATGGCCCGGCTGCTCGCCGGCGGCCGGGTGCTCGGCGAGGGCGGGCGGGTGCTGCGGCCGCAGGACCCGTACGAGCCCGGGGGCTGGCTCTGGTTCCACCGGGACATGCCGGCCGAGCCGCCCGTGCCCTTCCCCCTGCGCGTCGTCTACCGCGACCGGCACCTGCTGGTGGTGGACAAGCCGCACTTCCTGGCGACCACCCCGCGCGGCAGCCACGTCACGCAGACCGCCCTGGCCCGGCTGCGCCGGGAGCTGGACCTGCCCGCGCTCAGCCCGGCGCACCGCCTGGACCGGATGACGGCCGGACTGGTGATGTTCAGCATCCGCCCCGAGGACCGCGGCGCCTACCAGCTCCTCTTCCAGCAGCGGCGGGTCCGCAAGGAGTACGAGGCCCTCGCCGCCTACGACCCCGGCGTCACCCTGCCCCGGACGGTGCGCAGCCACATCGAGAAGGTCCGCGGGGTGATGGCGGCGGTCGAGGTACCGGACGCCGAGCCCAACGCCGAGAGCCTGGTCGAACTCACCGGGACCCGGGGCACGGTGGGCCGCTACCGGCTGACCCCGCACACGGGCCGCACCCACCAGCTGCGGGTGCACATGAACGGCCTGGGCCTGCCCATCCTGGGCGACCCGGTCTACCCGGTGGTCGCCGAGCCGGCCGACCCGTCGGACTACCGGCGTCCGCTCCAGCTGCTGGCCCGGACCCTGTCCTTCACCGACCCGGTCACGGGTCTCGTCCACCGGCTGGAGACGGGGCTGACCCTCCAGGCCTGGGACGACCCGCAGGGCTGGGAAGCCGGCCCCACCCCCGGACAGACGGCCTAGCGCGCCACCCCGGCGATCCGCAGCGCCGCGTCCGCGGCGGCCTCCGCGAAGGCCGCCACCGGGCGGGCCGGGTCGGAGCGGCGGATCAGCATGACGCCCTCGATCAGGCCGAAGACCAGGTCGTTGCGCAGGGCCAGTCCGGACGTGTCCCCGGCCAGTTCGGCGCCGACAGGGGTGGCGTGGAGCAACGCCCGGTAGTTGTCGCGCAGTTCGTCGCGCATCCGCCGGAAGCGGCCCAGCCGGGGCCGGTCCAGCTCGGGCAGCAGGTAGAGGGCGCCCAGGTTGTACGGCCCCCCGCACAGCAGGAGCACGTCCGAGCGGCACAGCTCCCACAGCCGACGCGCGGCGGGGCGGTCGGTCTCGGCCAGCAGCCGGCGGGAGAGCACGAGCGAGGGAGCCACCGTGGACTCCAGGAGTTCGGCGAGGAGTTCCTCCTTGCCGCCGAAGTAGTGGTACATCGTGGCCTGGCGCATTCCGGCCCGTTCGGCGACCGCCCGCGTGGTGGTGGCCGCGTATCCGCGTACGGTGAACAGCTCGGCCGCCGCGCAGAGGAGTTCCTCGCGCGGCGGCCGGCCGCTCGACGGTCTCAGCTGATCAGCACGCGGACGGCCGACCCGTCTCGGCCCTTCGCCCGTTCCCCCACTCATGATCCGATCGTCGCACAGGACACCACTGAACGATCATGGCAAGAGATGAGATCCGGCCATCGACGGCTTCGGAGGAAGCCCCAAAAAGGGCTACCCGACCGAGCTGTAGGCCACTACGCCCCGCAGCAGGGCGTCGACGGCCTTGCGCGCGTTCTTCGCCACCGTGCTCCCGCCCGCCGAGGACGGCGGGGCGGTGGAGGCCGGCGCCGCCGCCGCGATCTGCCCGAGGACGTCGATGACCTGCTTGCACCAGCGCACGAAGTCGCCGGCCGGCATCTCCGCCTCGCGCAGTACCTCGTCCAGGCTCTTGTCGGAGGCCCACTGGTACGCCGCCCACGCGAAGCCGAGGTCCGGCTCGCGCTGGCCCACGCCCTCCGCCTGGTTGATGCGGTGCTCCTCCTCCAGGGCGTCGAGCCGGCCCCAGATGCGGACCATCTCGCCCAGCGCCGCCTTCGCCGGACCGTTCGGCACCTTCGGCGGGGCCGCGTCGTCGGACTGACGGGCCTCGAAGACCAGCGCCGAGACGCAGGCGGCCAGTTCGGCCGGGTTCAGCCCCTCCCAGACCCCCTCGCGCAGACACTCCGAGGCCAGCAGGTCGAGCTCGCCGTAGAGCCGGGCCAGCCGCTTGCCGTGCACGGTGACCTCGTCCTCGCGCAGGTAGTCCAGCTCGGTCAGCAGCGCGTGGATCCGGTCGAAGGTGCGGGCGATGGTGTTCGTCCGGCCCTCGATGCGCCGCTCCAGCTGCTGTGTGTCCCGCTTCAGCCGGTGGTAGCGCTCGGCCCAGCGGGCGTGGTCCTCCCGCTCGTCGCAGCCGTGGCAGGGGTGCGCCCGCAGCTCGGCGCGCAGCCTGGCGATCTCGCGGTCGTCGGCCGCCTCGGCCCGGCCGCGCCGGTGCCGCTCGGGGTGGACGTGCCCGGCCTTGTTGCGCAGGGCGGTCGCCAGGTCCCGGCGGGACTGCGGGGAGCGCGGGTTGAAGGTCTTCGGGATCCGCATCCGGTCGATGGCCTCGACCGGCACCGGGAAGTCGATCGCGGCGAGCCGCTTGACCTGCCGCTCGGCGGTGAGCACCAGCGGGCGGGGGCCCTCGGCGTACTCGTACCCGCGGTGTCCGTGGACCCGCCCGGCCGGCACGCCCGGGTCGAGGACCAGGGCGAGGCCGGCGAACTTGCCGGTGGGGACGTGGATGATGTCGCCGGGCTTGAGCCGCTCCAGCGAGCCGGCCGCCTGGGCGCGGCGCTGCGCCGCCCCCTGCTTGGCCAGTTCGGTCTCGCGGTCCTTGAGTTCGCGGCGCAGCCGCGCGTACTCCTCGAAGTCGCCGAGGTGGCAGGTCATGCCCTCGCGGTAGCCCTCCAGGCCCTCCTCGTTGCGCTGGACCTGGCGGGAGATCCCGACGACCGAGCGGTCGGCCTGGAACTGTGCGAAGGAGGTCTCCAGCAGTTCGCGGGAGCGGTGCCGCCCGAACTGGGAGACCAGGTTGACGGCCATGTTGTACGAGGGCCTGAAGCTGGAGCGCAGCGGATAGGTGCGGGTGCCGGCGAGTCCGGCGAGCTGCACCGGGTCCATGCCGCGCTGCCAGAGCACCACGGCGTGGCCCTCGACGTCGATGCCGCGGCGTCCGGCCCGGCCGGTGAGCTGGGTGTACTCGCCGGGGGTGATGTCGGCGTGCTGTTCGCCGTTCCACTTGACGAGCTTCTCCAGGATGACCGTGCGCGCGGGCATGTTGATGCCCAGGGCGAGGGTCTCGGTGGCGAAGACGGCCTTCACGAGGCCGCGGACGAACAGTTCCTCCACGACCTCCTTGAAGGTGGGGAGCATGCCCGCGTGGTGGGCGGCGATGCCGCGCTCCAGGCCTTCGAGCCACTCGTAGTAGCCCAGGACGTGGAGGTCCTCGGCGGGGATGGAGGCGGTGCGCTCCTCGACGAGCTCGCGGACCTTCAGCCGTGCGGTGTCGTCGTTGAGCCGCAGGCCCGCGTACAGGCACTGCTGGACGGCGGCCTCGCAGCCGGCCCGGCTGAAGATGAAGTTGATCGCGGGCAGCAGGTCGTCGTTGTCGAGGCGGGCGATGACCTCGGGGCGGCCGGGGGTCCAGATCCGGCTGCGGGAGCGGCGTTCGCGCTCGCGGTCGGCCTCGCGGACCATCTTGCCGCGCCGCCGGTCCTTGGGGCTGTAGGTGCGGCTGTTCTCCTCGCGGGCCATGCGCAGGAGGTCGGGGTTGACCTCGCGGCGGGCGGAGCCGCGGCCTCCGTGGTCGGACTCCTCCTCGAAGAGGTCGTAGATCCGGCGGCCGGCCATGACGTGCTGCCACAGCGGTACGGGCCGCTCCTCGGAGACGATCACCTCGGTGTCGCCGCGCACGGCGTCGAGCCAGTCGCCGAACTCCTCGGCGTTGGAGACGGTGGCGGAGAGCGACACCAGGGTCACCGACTCGGGGAGGTGGATGATCACTTCCTCCCAGACGGCGCCGCGGAACCGGTCGGAGAGGTAGTGCACCTCGTCCATCACGACGTAGCCGAGCCCGCTCAGCGCCTGGGAGCCCGCGTACAGCATGTTGCGCAGGACCTCGGTGGTCATCACGACCACGGACGCGTCGCCGTTGACGCTGTTGTCACCGGTCAGCAGGCCGACCTTGTCGGCGCCGTAGCGCTTGACGAGGTCGGCGTACTTCTGGTTCGACAGCGCCTTGATGGGCGTCGTGTAGAAGCACTTGCGCCCCTGCTGGAGGGCGAGGTGCACGGCGAACTCGCCCACGATGGTCTTGCCCGAGCCGGTCGGGGCGGCCACCAGGACGCCTTTGCCGGCCTCCAGTGCCTTGCAGGCCTCGACCTGGTACGGGTCCAGGTCGAATTCGTACATGTCGCGGAAGGGGGCCAGGGCGGAGGCCTCTTCGGCGGCGCGGATCCGGGCAGCGGCGTACCGCTCGGCGGGTGAGAGTTCTTCGGTCATCTTGCTGTCGAGCCTACCCGCCGCCTCCGACAACAGTCGCGATCATTTAAGTGATCAGCCTGAGGGCCCCGGGAGCGCATTCGGCGGTCACCGGGAGGGGGCCGAGGGGTTCCCCGTCGGCGTAGGCGGTCAGGTCCGGTGCCTCCAGGACGACCTTCGCGGCCCGGTGGACGGTGACCGCGGGGTGCGTGAGGTGCGTGCCCTTGTAGACCTGCGGGAACACCTTCAGCAGGGTCGCGCGGCTGCAGTCGCCGACGATCGTGACGTCGAAGAGCCCGTCGTCGGGCACGGCGTCCGCGCAGATGCGCATCCCGCCGCCGTACGAGGAGCCGTTGCCGACGGCCACCAGCGTGGCCTCGGTCTCGATCACGGGCCCGTCGTCGAGGGTGATCCGGTAGGGCACGGGCCGGAAGGCGGCCAGCTCGGCGAGGATGGCCAGGTCGTACTTGAAGCGGCCCAGCGGCAGCCGCATCCGGTTGCCGCGGTCGTTGACCCGCGAGTCGAAGCCGGAGCACAGCACGGTCCCGTACCAGGTGTCCGCGACCCGGCCGAGGTCGGTCTCGCGGATCCGGCCCTCCTTGAGGGCCTCGGCGGCCAGCCGGCCCGCCCGGGCAGGTTCCCGTACGGGCAGTCCCATGGCCCGCGCGAAGTCGTTGCCGGTGCCGGCCGCGACCACGCCGAGCGGTACCAGGGTGCCGGCCAGGGCCTGGAGGGCGAGGGAGACCATCCCGTCGCCGCCCACCGCGATCACGGCGCCGGTGCCCTCGCGGACGGCGGCGCGCAGCCGGGCCAGGGCGTCGGCGGCGTCCGTGCCGACGACGGTCCGGACCGAGAATCCGGCCTCCCGGAGCGCGGAAGCGGCCGGCTGCGCGGCGTGCGCGCCCCGGCCGCGTCCTGCGGTGGGATTGACGAAGAGGGTGATCTCCGCACTCATCACCTGGGCCCCCTCCCAGCGGTAGCTGGGGGAGAATCTACAGGTCAGGTGGCGTCGTCGTAACCGTTGATCTGGCGGCGTCCGCCGTCGGACTGCTCGGGCAGGACGGAGGGGGCCGGGGCCGTGTCCGTCGCGCCGATCGACGAGGGGGTGAGGTCCAGGTCCGAGGCCTCGTCGTCGTCGAGGTCGGCGTCCGGGTTGGCGCGCCGGCGACGGCGGTCGTTGAGGAGGCAGATCCCGAGGGCGAGGAAGTAGAGGGCCACGATCGGCGAAGCCAGGGTCAGCATGGTGACCGGGTCGCCGGTGGGCGTGGCGAAGGCCGCGAAGATCGTGATGCCGAGGACCATGGCCCGCCACCAGCTGGCCAGCCGCTTGGCGCTGAGCACTCCGGTGAAGTTCAGCAGGACCAGGATCAGCGGGAGCTCGAAGGCGAGGCCGAAGACCACGACCATGCGCGTGACCAGGTCGAGGTAGTCGTCGACCGGCAGCAGGTTCTTGACGTGGTCGGGGGTGAAGCCGAGGAGGATCTCCGCGGTCTGCGGGAGGATCTTGTACGCGAGGACCGCGCCGGCCAGGAACAGCGGCGCGCCGACGGCGACGAAGCTGAGCGTGTACCGCTTCTCGTTCTTGTGCAGGCCGGGGGCGGCGAACGCCCACAGCTGGTAGAGCCAGACCGGTGCGGACAGCACCAGGCCCGCGGAGAGGCCGACCTTCAGCGCGATGGAGAAGGGCCCGGTCAGGCCGTTGGCGGTCATCTCGGCGCAGGGGGCGCCGTTGCTCTGGTGGGTGGCCCCGTTGACGCAGCCGACGGAGGAGAGCATCGGCTCCAGCAGGAAGTCGATGATCGGCCGGAAGTAGTACGCGGCGACGATCGTGACCACGACGATCGCCAGCACCGACTTCAGCAGGCGGTTTCTCAGCTCACGCAGGTGCTCGACGAGCGGCATCCGCCCTTCGGCGTCCTTCGGAAGCCGATCTCGTTTCTCCTGCTTGCGGGCAGACTTGAGCAACCCACGTCCCTTGTCTCGTTGCAAATGACCGGCGTGCTGGGGGTGACCCCCCGGGGCTCAGCCCTGGGTGGTGCGGCCCGGCTCGCCGACCGGACGGGAGCTGGTGACGTCGCCGGGCGCGGCCTGGATGGTGCGCGGGGCCACGGGCTGCTGGGCGTCGGCGGCCGGGGCGGCGGCGGGCGCGTCGTCGGCCTCGCCGTCCTTCTTCATGGCCTTGGCCTCGCTCTTGAGGATGCGGGCCGACTTGCCGAGCGAGCGGGCCATCTCGGGGAGCTTCTTGGCACCGAACAGCAGCACGATGACAGCGATGATCAGGAGGATCTCAAGGGGCTTCAGATTGCCGATCATGTGTGTCTTCCTTCTCACCGAGACGGCTGGTTGTGGTGGCCTCGCGATACCGGAACAGACGTCCGGCACCTCTCTGACATGGATCGTAACCCCCGAGGGTTAACGCCCGGCAATCCCCGGGGGTGTCCGCGCTTGACTGCGGCTCCGAACGGTACGGGTCCGCCCCCACGGTTTCCATATCCTGAGGACTACATGCTGGTGAAGCTTCCCTCGCGGCGTGCCGCTCCGGCCAGGTCGGTCGCGGCCCGCTCCAGGTCACCCGAGGCCTCGGTGATCCGGCGGCTGGCCAGGGCCACCTGCCCCGAAAGCCGCCGCACCTCCCGGAAGACCCGCAGGGCCTGCACGGACAGGACGGCGACCCCGAGGAATCCCAGGGCAATCGCAAACATCGGCCACAGCATGGGACGAGCCTAGCGCGCCCGTCTCACAGGCTGCGCAGGGTGCTCACTCCCCCGCCGGTCAGCAGCTCCACGATGCGCTCACCGGCGGGTTTGCGGACCTGGGCGGCGCACTCGGGGCAGGTGAAGGAGTAGAAGGTGGTCCGCCGGCTGCCGCCGATCGCCAGCCGCAGGGCGTCCGCCGCGAGCTCGAAACGCGCCCGGCACTCGGGACAGGCGGCCTTGAAGGTGACCGGTTCCGGACCGGAAGATGGCGACATCTCTCCGCTCTCCCTCTAGACCTGTTCCCCGTACCCCGCGAGTGCTTCTGTGGCGGCCCTGCGGGCGCTCTGTGCCAGCTCCGGGGGCGAGACGATCCGGCCGTCGCGGCCCAGGCGCAGCGCCAGGCGGCGCAGGGAGGCCGGGTCGGGGCTGCGCAGCACGATCCGCAGGCCCCCGTCGGAGAGCTCCTCGGCGCTGTCGTGCGGGTAGTACTCGGCCACCCAGCGGCCGCCGGGGCCGACCTCGACGACCACCTCCGGGTCCTCGGCGGCCGGCTGGACCAGGCCCTCGGACAGGTCGCGGGGCTCGATGGCCGGCGGCTCGGCGCGCTCGTCGAGGAGGCGGATCTCGGCCACCCGGTCCAGGCGGAAGGTGCGCCGGGCCTCCGAGAGGTGGCACCACCCCTCCAGGTAGGTGTGCCCCACCGCGAAGAGCCGGATCGGGTCGACGGTGCGCTCGGTGAGCTCGTCGCGGGCGGGCGAGTAGTAGCGCAGCCACAGCCGGCGCCGCTCGGAGATGGCCCGGTCGACGTCGGCGAAGACCCCGCCCTCGGACTCGAAGGTCACCGACAGCCGGGAGCTGGCCCCGGCGGCCTCGCCGGCGGCCGCCTCCAGCTTGGCGGTGGCCCGCAGCAGTGCGTCCCGGTCGCTCTCGCGCAGGCCCGGCAGGGTCGCGACCGCCCGGGCGGCGACCAGCAGGGACGTGGCCTCGTCGGCGGCCAGGCGCAGCGGCTCGGCGGTGGACTCCCCCGAGGCGTCGGCGTTGTGCCACCAGATGCGGTCGCCGTCGGTGTCGATGTCGAGCAGGTCCCCGCCGCGGAAGCTGGTGCCGCACATGGGCAGCACGTCGAGGTCCGAGATCAGCTCGTCCTCGGTGATCCCGAAGGCGCGGGCGACGTCCGCGACGTGCGCTCCGGGGCGCTCGCGCAGGTAGGTCACCAGGGACAGCATCCGGCGGGTCTGGTCGATGGCGTTCGCGGCCATGCTGGTAGGTCTCCCCCTCAGGGCGTTGCTAGTGAAGTTCCGGTCAGCCCTGGGCGACGGCGCGCAGCCGGTCCACCACGTCGGCCCGCAGGTCGGCGGGTTCCACCACCACGACGTCGGGGCCGAACTCCACGAGCCAGGCGTCCAGCCCGTGCCCGTACGGGATCTCCAGCTCGTCCCAGCCGTCGGTGCCCTCGCGGACCTCGGTGGCCTTGGCCCGCAGCGGATAGCCGGCCCCGGCGCGCAGCCGGATCAGCGCCGAGCGCTGGGCGCCCTCGCCGGCCCAGGCCGCGACGGTCTCCCGCACGGTCACCACGTCCGGTACCCCGGCGGTGTACTTCCCGGCGCGCGAGCGGACCTTGCCGGTGATCCGGGAGAGCCGGAACACCCGCTCCGCGCCGCGGTCGCGGTCGTAGCCGGCCAGGTACCAGTGGCCCCGCCAGCACTCCAGGGCCCACGGCTCGACCTGGCGCGGCTCGGGCCGGGCGGCGTTGGACTTGCGGTAGTCGAAGACCACGGGCCGGCGGTCGCGGCAGGCCAGCATCAGCGGCTCGAAGGCCGCCTCGTGGACGGGGATGCGCGGCTCGATCGCGCTGTGCTGGCCCTCGTACGGGTCGCCGGCCTCCGGCATCCCGCCGGCGCGCAGCTTCTGCAGCGCTCCGCTGGCCGCGCCCGCGAGGCGGGCCTGCTGCCAGACCTTGGCGGCCAGCCCCAGGGCGGCGGCCTCCTCGGTGTCCAGGGAGACGGGCGGCAGCCGGTTGCTGTCGCGGCGGGCGAGGTAGCCGGTCTCGCCCTCCAGGTTCTCCACCGTCTCGATGACCAGGCCGAGTTCCCGCAGGTCGTCCTTGTCCCGCTCGAACATGCGGTTGAAGGAGTCGTCGTTCCCGGCTTCCAGGTAGGCCTCGATCGAACCGCGCAGCTCACGCTTGCTGAGGGGACGTCGGGTCCCCAGCAGACACAGCGCCAGGTTCATCAGCCGCTCGGCCTTGGCAATCGCCATCGACGCCCTTCCCCCACTTCCAGGACACACACGCTCGTGACCGTTGACCGTACCGCCAAGGCGCTCCCGGACAAAAGCGAGGGCCCCCGCCTCACGGCGGGGGCCCTGCGCGGTGACAGCCCGTGGATCAGGCGGCCATCAGGTCGCAGACGAAGATCAGCGTCTCGCCCGGCTTGATGGCGGCGCCCGCGCCGCGGTCGCCGTAGGCGAGGTGGGCGGGGATCACCAGCTTGCGGCGGCCGCCGACCTTCATGCCCTGGATACCGCGGTCCCAGCCGGTGATGACCTGGCCGGCACCCAGCTTGAACTGCAGCGGGGAGCGGCGGTTCCAGGAGGCGTCGAACTCCTCGCCGGTGGAGTAGGCCACGCCCACGTAGTGGACGGAGACCATGGAGTTGGCCTTGGCCTCGGCGCCGTCGCCCACCCAGATGTCCTCGATGACCAGGTCGTCCGGGACCGGGAAATCGGGGAAGTCGATCTCGGGCTTTTCGAGCTTGTCGCTCACGGAACTGCTCCTCATGCGTACGAATGCGGGCCCCTCACCGCGGAGGCGGAAAGGGGCGACCTCACCAGTCTTACACTGCTCCGACGATGTCCACGACGAAGACGAGGGTGGAGTTGGCCGGCAGGTCCTCGCCCTTGGCCTGGTCCTTGTAGGCCTGCTCCGGCGGGATCACCAGCAGGACGCGGCTTCCGACCTTCTTGCCCACGAGACCCTTGTCCCAGCCCTCGATGACCTGGCCCTCGCCGATCTTCGTCGAGAACGGGGCGCCCGTCTTCCAGGAGGTGTCGAAGAGCTTGGCGGAGTCCTTGCCGGCGTTCGGCGCCCAGGCCGCACCGCTGTACTGCATGTACACGGTCTGGCCGGACTTGACCTCCGCGCCCTTGCCCTCGATCAGGACCTTGTCGACCAGCTCCTTCGGCGGGTCGTTCTTCGGGATCGTGATCGTCGCGGCCTTCTCCTCGTCGGCCTTGACCTGCGGCAGGTCCGACGGGATGGGGGCCTGGGTGCCCTCGGCCTTCTTCGGCATGACCGTGTCGAGGTCCATCACGAAGACCAGGTTGTCCTTCGGGCCCACGCCCAGCTGCGGCTGGCCCTGGTCGCCGAAGGCCGCGGCCGGCGGGGCCACGACCAGCAGACGGCTGCCGACCTTCTTGCCGAGGACGGCGTCGCTGAACAGCGGGAGGATCTGCTGCGAACCGGCCGGGACGACGACCGGCTGGCCGTCCTTGTCGTAGGAGCCCTGGAGCTCCTTGCCGCTCTTCCAGACCTTGCCCGTGTACTTGGTGACCACGAGATCGTCCTTCTTGATCTCCGGGCCGGTGCCGTCCTTGAGGACGTTCACCACGAACTTGCCGCTCGGCTCACCCTTGGGGATGGTGATCTCGGCCTTCTTGCCCGCGTCACCGGCCACCGTCGGCATCGGGTCGGCCGACGCGACCGGCTTCGGCACCTCGGCGGGCTTGGAGGCGTCGGCGGAGGGAGAGGAGTCCTTCTTCTTCCCCGAGTCGTCGCCCCCTCCGCAGGCTGCGGTGAGCATCAGAGCCGGCACGATGAGCGCGGCAGCAAGTCGGCGTCGCACAATGGTCCTCAGGGTCGCTGGAATGGTCCGTCGTAGCGGCCCACTCTACGGGCTGGCCCCTGCGCCACAAGGCTCTGGCATGCGAAGACCCCGCACGCGCACGCGTACGGGGCCCCCTGCCGGACCGGTCACATACCGGCGATGAGCTTCTCCACCCGGTCGTCCACCGACCGGAACGGGTCCTTGCACAGCACGGTGCGCTGCGCCTGGTCGTTGAGCTTGAGGTGCACCCAGTCCACGGTGAAGTCCCGCCGCTGCTCCTGCGCCCGGCGGATGAAGTCACCGCGCAGCCTCGCCCTGGTGGTCTGCGGGGGCACCGACTTGCCCTCGAAGATCTTCAGGTCGTTGCAGACCCGCTCGGCCTGTCCCTTGCGCTCCAGCAGGTAGTACAGGCCGCGCCGGCGGTGGATGTCGTGGTACGCGAGGTCTATCTGGGCGACCCGCGGGTTGGACATGGTCATGTTGTGCTTGGCCCGGTAGCGCTCGATCAGCTGGTACTTCATGACCCAGTCGATCTCGCGGCCGATCCGGTCCAGGTCCTCGGCCTCGATGGCGTCGAGGGTGCGGCCCCACAGCTCCAGCACCCGCTCCACGACGCCGGTGCGGATCCCCCGCCGTTCGGCGAAGTCCAGCGCCTTGTCGTAGTACTCGCGCTGGATCTCCAGGGCGGAGGCCTCGCGGCCGCTGGCCAGGCGCACCTTGCGCTGGCCGGTGATGTCGTGGCTGACCTCGCGGATCGCCCGGATCGGGTTCTCCAGGGTCAGGTCCCGCATCACCGTGCCCGCCTCGATCATGCGCAGGACGAGGTCGGTGGCGCCGACCTTGAGCAGCATGGTCGTCTCGGACATGTTGGAGTCGCCGACGATCACGTGGAGGCGGCGGTAGCGCTCCGCGTCCGCGTGCGGCTCGTCGCGGGTGTTGATGATCGGCCGGGAACGGGTGGTGGCGGAGCTGACGCCCTCCCAGATGTGCTCGGCCCGCTGGCTGACGCAGTAGACCGCGCCCCGGGGGGTCTGCAGCACCTTCCCCGCGCCGCAGATCAGCTGGCGCGTCACGAGGAAGGGAATGAGGATGTCCGCCAGACGGGAGAATTCACCGTGCCGGGCCACGAGGTAGTTCTCGTGGCAGCCGTACGAATTGCCCGCCGAGTCGGTGTTGTTCTTGAACAGGTAGACGTCGCCCGCGATTCCCTCCTCGTGCAGGCGGCGTTCGGCGTCGACGAGCAGGCCTTCGAGAATGCGCTCGCCGGCCTTGTCGTGAGTGACCAGTTCGGTCAGGCTGTCGCATTCGGGAGTTGCATATTCCGGATGCGATCCCACGTCGAGGTACAGGCGGGCGCCGTTCCGCAGGAAGACATTGCTGCTGCGGCCCCATGACACAACACGGCGGAAGAGGTAGCGCGCCACTTCGTCAGGAGACAGTCGGCGCTGTCCCCTGAACGTGCACGTGACGCCGTACTCGTTCTCCAGCCCGAAAATGCGGCGGTCCATGACTGAACATTACGCCTTCTGCCCTCTTCTGAAACCGGGTTCGAGAGCGGCGTTCGGATCAGTTTTTGATCAACTGCTCCGCGGAAGCCCCTTCGGAGCCCGCCACGGCCCGGCTGCGGCCGCCGCCGGCCAGCACGGACTGAGTGGCCGTCAGGACCAGCAGGGCGGCCACGCCCGCGCCGCCCGCCACCGCGAAACCGGCCGTCGTCCCGCCCAGTTCCACCGCCGGACCGGCCACCGCCGTGCCGAGGGCCGCGCCCACCCCGAAGAAGGTCACCAGCCAGGAGAAGGCCTCGGTCACCGTGCCCGCCGGAGCGTGCCGGTCGACCACGATGAACGCACAGGCCAGCGAAGGCGCCAGGAACACGCCCGACAGCGCGGCCAGCGCCGTCATCGCCACCGGCCCGACGCTCAGCATCAGCGGCAGGTAGCCCACGGCCAGCAGGCCCACCAGCAGCCGCAGCCGGCGCTCCGGGGCCCCCGCCCACTGCCGGCCGCCGTAGACCACACCGCCGACCAGTGCGCCCAGGCCCAGCGCCGCCATCAGCCAGCCGTACACCGCCTGGCCGCCGTGCCCGTCCGCGTACGCAACGGCCGCCACCGCGATCGAGCCCAGCGCCATGCCGACGAAGAAGAATGCGCCCAGCAGCGCCAGCAGCCCGCGCGAGCGCAGCGCGCCCAGCCAGTGGGCCTCGCGCGGGGCGGAGCGCCAGGTGCGGGAGGGCTCGGAGAGGATCACCATCAGCACGCCCACGACGCCCACGCCGTTGAGCACGAGCAGCGCCACGGCCGGCGACCACAGGGCGACGCACAGGGTGACCAGCAGCGGGCCGACCGTGTACATGATCTCCTGGGCCACCGCGTCCATCGCGTACGCGGCGTGCACCCGCTCCTCACGGCCGCCGAGCACCGACGGCCACAGGGCCCGCAGTCCGCCCTCCAGGGGCGGGGTGAACAGGCCGGAGACCAGCACCGCCGCGTAGGCGGCGGCCATCGAACCCGTGCCGGCGACGGCCAGCCACACCATGCCCAGCGCCGAGACCAGCGCGGCCGGAAGCTGCACCCGCGGCTGCCCGTACAGGTCCACCGCCCGGCCCAGCAGCGGCTGCCCCACGGCGTTGGCCAGCCCGTACGCGGCGGCCAGCGCGCCCGCGAGGCTGTAGCTGCCCCCCTCGGAGCGGATGAAGAGGACGATCGCGATGGCGGCGGTGCCGTTCGGCAGCCGGCCCAGCAGCGTGCCCGCCAGGAGCCTCGCCGCGTACCGGGTCCTGAGCAGCTCCGCGTATCCCGCGGCCATGTGCGCCCCCTTCTGCCCGGACTCTCCGCCGGGGTAATACGTATAACTCGACCCGTCATACGTACCATGGCCGCAGACCCGGGGTCCACCCCGCGGACCAGCCCCACCCGCCCCACCTGGCACTTCAGGAGTTTCCTGTGACGAGACCCACCAGCCGCGACGTCGCCACCGCCGCCGGGGTCTCCCAGGCCACCGTCTCCCTCGTCCTCGGCGACAAATGGCGCGGCCGCGTCTCCGAACGCACCGCCGCCCTCGTCCGCGAAGCCGCCTCCACCCTCGGCTACCGCCCCAACCTCGCCGCCCGCAACCTGCGCCTCGGCAGCACCCGCACCGCCCTCCTCGTCGTCCCCGCCCTCACCAACGAGTTCTTCGCCCGCGTCTACACCGGCGCCGCCCGCGTCGCCGCCGCCCACGGCTTCGGCGTCGTCCTCTACCCCTCCCCCGACGGCACCGGCCCCGCCCGCGACCCCTTCGCCTCCGCCCGCGCCGCCCTCGACGGGGTCATCGCCTCCTCCATGGCCGCCGGAGCCCTCGACGCCATCGGCGGCGACGACCTCCCCCTCGTCATGCTCGACAGCGACCCCGCCTCCGGCCGCGCCGCCGCCCACGTCAACCTCGCCATGGCCGACGGCGTCCGCCAGGCCGCCGAACACCTCCTCGGCCTCGGCCACCGGCGCCTCCTCCACCTCGCCGCCGACGTCGACACCTGGACCTTCCACATCCGCGCCCGCGCCCTCGCGGACCTCCTGGGCCCCGGCACCGAGCTGCGCACGGTACGGGCCGCCCTCAGCGTGGACGCCGCCCGTACGGCCATGGAGACGGCCCTGACGGCCCCCGGGGACCGGCCCACCGCCGTGCTCTGCGACGACGACGTCCTGGCCGCCGGCGTCTGCAAGGCCGCCCGGCGCCTGGGCCTGCGCGTCCCGGAGGACCTCTCCGTCACCGGCATCGACGACCTCGGCCTGGCCACCGCCGTCGAACCCGAGCTCACCACCGTCCGCCTGCCCGCCGAGCAGGTCGGCGAACAGGGCATGACCGCCCTCCTCGCCGTCCTGGAGGGCAACCCCTGGACCGCCCCCGACATCCCCGTCGACCTCGTCGTCCGCGACTCCACGGGCCCCGCCCCCGCCCCCTGACACGGCGAAGGCCCCGGCCCGCCCCCGTGCGGGGCGGGCCGGGGCCTCCCGGACTCCCACCGCTACTCGGCGTCGTCCTCCGGCGCCTCGTCGTTCGACACGGCATCCACCTGGGCGGCGGCCGGAACCTCCGCCTCCAGCAGCCGCGCCAGCTGCCGGCCCCGGATCCGCTTGAACTTGCGCTGCTGCGACCGCGTACGGTCCAGCACCGCGACCTCCAGCCGCTCCGCCGGGATGGCCTTGTCCGCCCCGCCGGCCTGGCTGGACAGCGCCTGCACCGCCAGCTTCAGCGCCTCGGACAGGTTCATCCCGTCCTGGTGCCGCTGGTCGAGGTAGTTGCTGATCTGCTCCGCGTTGCCGCCGACCGCGACCGAGCCGTGCTCGTCCACGATCGAGCCGTCGTGCGGCAGCCGGTAGATCTGGTCCCCGGCGGCCGTCGCACCGACCTCCGCCACCACCAGCTCCACCTCGTACGGCTTCTCGCCGGCCGAGGAGAAGATGGTGCCGAGGGTCTGCGCGTAGACGTTCGCCAGCCCACGCGCCGTCACATCGTCACGGTCGTAGGTGTATCCGCGCAGATCGGCGTAGCGCACGCCACCGATCCGCAGGTTCTCGTACTCGTTGTACTTGCCGGCGGCCGCGAAGCCGATCCGGTCGTAGATCTCGCTGAACTTGTGCAGCGCACGGGACGGGTTCTCGCCGACGAACACGATGCCGTCGGCGTACTGCAGCACGACGAGGCTGCGGCCGCGGGCGATGCCCTTCCGGGCGTATTCCGCCCGGTCGGCCATGGCCTGCTGGGGTGACACATAGAACGGAGTCGACACCGGTTGTCCGTCCCTTTCTTCTGGGCGACGAGAGGACTGGTCAGAGCAGGGCGGCGCGCGGACCGTCGGGCTCCTGGAGCCGGCGGTCCGTCACCTTGCGGGCGAGCGACTGCGACTCGTCCTCGTCCAGCCTGCGGAAGCCCTCGTCGGTGATGACGGTGACGATGGGGTAGATGTGGCGGTACAGGTCCGGCCCGCCGGTCGCCGAGTCGTCGTCGGCGGCGTCGTACAGCGCCTGCACGACCAGCGTGGTGGCCTGCTCCTCCGTCAGGTCGGGGCGGTAGAGCTTCTTCATGGAGCCCCGGGCGAAGATGGAACCGGAACCGGTGGCGGCGTAGCCGTGCTCCTCGGAGCGGCCGCCGGTCACGTCGTAGGAGAAGATCCGGCCCTTCTCCTTCGCCTCGTCGTACCCCGCGAACAGCGGCACGACCGCCAGCCCCTGCATGGCCATCCCCAGATTGCTCCGGATCATGGTCGAGAGCCGGTTCGCCTTGCCCTCCAGCGACAGCGTCGCCCCTTCGACCTTCTCGAAGTGCTCCAGCTCCAGCTGGAACAGCTTGACCATCTCCACGGCCAGGCCGGCCGTACCGGCGATGCCCACCGCGGAGTACTCGTCGGCCGGGAACACCTTCTCGATGTCCCGCTGCGCGATCATGTTCCCCATGGTCGCGCGCCGGTCACCGGCGAGGACGACCCCGCCGGGGAAGGTCGCGGCGACGATGGTCGTCCCGTGCGGGGCCTCGACGATCCCCTCGGGGAGCTTCCGGTTGCCCGGCAGCATCTCGGGCGCGTGCGCGCCCAGGAAGTCCATGAAGGACGACGACCCCGGCGTCAGGAAGGCTGCCGGTAGACGCCCTGTGCCACGAGTGTTGGGTTCCACAGGTTTCCTTCCACGTATGCGGCTGCACGCCCTGTGACGTCCGGCCGATCTTGAACTACGCCCCGGACCCTACCCGTCCGATGATCGTGATCCGTCGGGACCCGGGGCCCGCTCCAGGGTGGGAGCCAGCGCCCCACGACGCCGGCACGACACCGGACGGCTCTCGTGGACATACCCCCACCCCAGCAAATGACCTTCGATTCGAAGATCAAATGGTGTTACTGGCCACCCTTTTGCACGAAGGACCGCACGAAGTCCTCGGCGTTCTCCTCGAGCACATCATCGATTTCGTCGAGTACCGAGTCGACGTCGTCCGAGAGCTTCTCCTGCCGCTCCTTGAGGTCGGACTGCGCTTCCGCGGCCTGCTCCTCGACCTCCTCGGTCGAGCGAGTGGCCTTCTGCTGTCCGCCGCCGGTGTCCTTGGTCGCCATGTCTACCTCACCCCGCTCGGTTCGCACGCTCACACGGAGAGACCCCGGGATTCGGGACCTCTCAAGATCAGACCCTATGCCGGACCCTACAAGGAGGGTCCGACATTCGTCCCCGTACTTTCACAACGTCCGGCTGCTTTCATGATTCCCTGACCGGAGGCTTTTCAGGCCCGCTCACTGTCCCGAAAGCACCCGCACCAGGTCCTCCGCCGTGCGGCAGCGGTCCAGGAGCTCCTTGACGTGCTTGCGGGTGCCCCTGAGGGGCTCCAGGGTCGGGACCCGCTGGAGGGAATCGCGGCCCGGGAGGTCGAAGATCACCGAGTCCCAGGAGGCCGCCGCGACGTCGTCCGCGTACTGCTCCAGGCAGCGGCCGCGGAAGTACGCCCGGGTGTCCTCCGGGGGCTTGCTCTCGGCCCGCTCCACGGCCGGCTCCTCCAGCAGCCGCTTCATCTTCCCTCGGGCCACCAGGCGGTTGTACAGCCCCTTCTCGGGGCGCACGTCCGAGTACTGGAGGTCCACCAGGTGCAGCCGTGCCGCGTCCCAGCCCAGTCCGTCGCGCCTGCGGTAGCCCTCCAGGATCTCCCGCTTGGCGATCCAGTCCAGCTCGCCCGCCAGGCTCATCGGGTCGGTCTCCAGCCGGCCCAGCACGTCCTCCCAGCGGCTCAGGACGTCCTTGGTCTGCTCGTCGGCGTCGGCGCCGAACCGCTCGTCCACGTACTTCCTGGCCAGCTCGAAGTACTCCATCTGGAGTTGTACGGCGGTCAGGGTGCGCCCGCTGCGGAGCGTGATCAGGTGCCGGAGGTCCGGATCGTGGGAGACCTGGTGCAGGGTGCGCACCGGCTGGTCCACGGCCAGGTCGACGCTGACGAACCCGTCCTCGATCATGGACAGGACCAGCGCGGTCGTGCCCAGCTTGAGGTACGTGGAGATCTCGGAGAGGTTCGCGTCCCCGATGATCACGTGGAGCCGGCGGTACTTCTCCGCGTCCGAGTGGGGCTCGTCGCGGGTGTTGATGATGGGGCGCTTGAGGGTGGTCTCCAGCCCGACCTCGACCTCGAAGTAGTCCGCGCGCTGGCTGATCTGGAAGCCGTGCTCGCGGCCGTCCTGGCCGATGCCGATCCGGCCGGCGCCGGTGACCACCTGGCGGGAGACGAAGAAGGGCGTCAGGTGGCGCACGATGTCCGAGAAGGGGGTCTCCCGCTTCATCAGGTAGTTCTCGTGCGTGCCGTAGGAGGCGCCCTTGTTGTCCGTGTTGTTCTTGTAGAGGTGGATCGGCTGGGCCCCGGGCAGCTGGGCGGCCCGCTCGGCGGCCTCGGCCATGATCCGCTCGCCGGCCTTGTCCCAGAGCACCGCGTCGAGGGGGTTGGTGACCTCCGGCGAGCTGTACTCGGGGTGCGCGTGGTCGACGTAGAGCCGCGCCCCGTTGGTGAGGATGACGTTGGCGAGGCCGATGTCCTCGTCGGTCAGCTGGCTGCTGTCGGCGGCCTCGCGGGCGAGGTCGAAGCCGCGGGCGTCCCGCAGCGGGTTCTCCTCCTCGAAGTCCCAGCGGGCGCGTCGCGCCCGGTGCATCGCCGCCGCGTAGGCGTTGACGATCTGGGACGAGGTGAGCATGGCATTGGCGTTCGGGTGGCCCGGAACGGAGATCCCGTACTCCGTCTCGATCCCCATTACTCGCCGTACGGTCATGCGGCCCTCCTTGCCCGGCGGCGCTCCCGTTCGGGGCGGCGCTCAAGTACCGCTGGTGCTCCGGTGCGTCATGTGCGGTGCCCGTCCCGCACTGCGCGACCGGCGGTACGGAAGAGCCTAGAACCACTCCGCGCTGGTGGGGAGATCATTTCAGTCATTGACTTCGCCTTGTCACGGCCGGAAAAGGCGGGCGGTAAAGAAGACGGCCGCGGGTGCCCCGTGAGGCACCCGCAGCCGCCTCGTGCCGTCAGAGGTACTGACCGGTATTCGCCACCGTGTCGATGGAGCGTCCGGTGTCCGCGCCCTGCTTTCCGGTGACGAGGGTGCGGATGAATACGATCCGCTCGCCCTTCTTTCCGGAGATCCGGGCCCAGTCGTCCGGGTTGGTGGTGTTCGGCAGGTCCTCGTTCTCCTTGAACTCGTCCACGCAAGCCTGGAGGAGGTGGGAGACGCGCAGGCCCTTCTGGTTGTGTTCGAGGAAGGCCTTGATGGCCATCTTCTTCGCCCGGTCGACGATGTTCTGGATCATCGCTCCGGAGTTGAAGTCCTTGAAGTACAGGACTTCCTTGTCGCCATTGGCGTACGTGACCTCAAGGAAGCGGTTTTCCTCGGATTCCGCGTACATCTGCTCGACGACGGTCTGGATCATGCTGTGGACGGCCACCTCGGGCGAGCCGGAGTGTTCGTTCAGGTCGTCCGTGTGCAGCGGGAGCGAGGCCTTCAGGTACTTCGCGAAGATGTCCTTCGCGGCCTCGGCGTCCGGGCGCTCGATCTTGATCTTCACGTCGAGGCGGCCGGGCCGCAGGATGGCCGGGTCGATCATGTCCTCGCGGTTGGAGGCGCCGATGACGATGACGTTCTCCAGGCCCTCCACGCCGTCGATCTCGGCGAGCAGCTGGGGGACGATGGTGTTCTCCACGTCCGAGCTGACGCCGGATCCGCGGGTGCGGAAGAGGGACTCCATCTCGTCGAAGAAGACGATGACGGGGGTACCCTCGCTCGCCTTCTCCCGGGCACGCTGGAAGACGAGGCGGATGTGCCGCTCGGTCTCGCCGACGTACTTGTTGAGGAGCTCGGGGCCCTTGATGTTCAGGAAGTAGGACTTGCCCGCCGCCTGTCCGGTGACCTCCGCGACCTTCTTGGCAAGGGAGTTGGCGACGGCCTTGGCGATGAGCGTCTTGCCGCATCCGGGCGGGCCGTAGAGCAGGATGCCCTTCGGGGGCCGCAGTTCGTGTTCCTTGAAGAGGTCCGGGTAGAGGTAGGGGAGCTCGACCGCGTCGCGGATCAGCTCGATCTGGTCGCCCAGGCCGCCGATCTTGTCGTAGTCGATGTCCGGGACCTCTTCGAGGACGAGGTCCTCGACCTCGCTCTTGGGGACCACCTCGTAGACGTAGCCGGAGCGGGGTTCGAGCAGGAGGGCGTCGCCGGGGCGGATGGTGATGTCCAGGAGCGGCTCGGCGAGCCTCACCACCCTCTCCTCGTCGGTGTGCCCGACCACCAGGGCGCGCTCGCCGTCCTCCAGGATCTCCTTGAGGGTGACGATGTCCCCGGCGCGCTCGAACTCCATGGCCTCGACCACGTTGAGCGCTTCGTTGAGCATGACCTCCTGGCCGCGCCGGAGGTCTTCCGGGTCGACGCTGGGGCTGACGTTCACACGGAGCTTGCGGCCGCCGGTGAAGATGTCGACGGTGCCGTCCTCGTTCGCCTGAAGGAAGACACCGAAGCCGGCCGGCGGCTGTGCGAGCCGGTCGACTTCCTCTTTGAGGGCCACGATCTGGTCCCGGGCCTCACGGAGGGTATTCGCCAGTCGTTCGTTCTGCGCGGAGACGCCTGCCAGATTCGTCTGGAGCTCGACGATCCGCTCTTCGAGAATCCTCGTGTGACGCGGAGAGTCGGCGAGCTTGCGTCGCAGGACGGCGATTTCCTGCTCGAGATAGGCAACCTGGCCAGCGGGGTCCTCAGACCCTCGCCCGGGCCGGATGCCGCGGTTGATGTCGTCGTCGTGGGCTGCCACGGTCCTCACCTCCTCCAAGGGGAGCTGGACGCTTCCTGACCCTACCTGGGCTGGTGGTGATTGAAACCCCTAGATCACAAAGACGGTAGGGGTGTGTCCGATCTTCACCCTTGCGTACTCCCTCACGCCAGGGAAATACCCACCCTTCAACATCGGAAAGCAGCCGGTTGTAAGGTCGAGGAGTTCAACACCCGTCCGGGCCCGCGCGACTTGCCGAGAGCCGCCTCCGGAACGGGTCGGTCAGCGCAGGGAACGGCAGGAGATATGACCGTGCAGCAGGACGCCCCGACGGGCGGTGCCGGCGGAGCCGGAGAGCCGCTTGAGGTCTGGATCGACCAGGACCTCTGCACCGGGGACGGCATCTGCGTCCAGTACGCCCCGGAGGTGTTCGAGCTGGACATCGACGGTCTGGCGTACGTGAAGAGCCCCGAGGACGAGCTCCTCGTGGAGGCGGGAGCGACGACTCCGGTTCCCCTCACGCTCCTGCGGGACGTGGTCGACTCGGCGAAGGAATGTCCGGGCGACTGTATTCACGTAAGGCGCGTTTCGGACAGGGTCGAGGTGTACGGCCCGGACGCCGAGTGACGGTTCAAACACGTCCGGCGGTCGAGTCCGTCAGCTCCTGGCGGAATTTCCCGCCGGTCCAACGCCACTTGGCGAACTGCTTGACGTCGGGGCTGTAGCGCGGGACCGCGGGCGAGGAATAGCCCAGGAGGTTCGCGGTGACGGTCCGGTCGCGCACGGTGAGGTCGGTGGCGGTCTGCCGCCTGGCGGGGTCGAGCAGGGTGGCCACAACGCGGGGCGTGGCCCCGGGGCCGGCCTGCTGCGTCAGTACGTAGATGGCGTGGGGCGGGGTGCCGGAGCCGGCGTCGCAGCGGACGGCCGCCACGGTCTCGGGGCGGCCGTCGCCGTCGAGGTCGCCCTCGGCGGTGGCGGTGACGGTGTGCGCGGCGCCCTTGCAGTCGAGGGGGTACGGGGCCGCCTGTGCGTCGGGCGCGGCGGCCTGCGGGCCGCTCGACGGCCCGGGTCCGGGGGTGGCCCCGGTGGCCCGGCCGGGCTGGAGCAGGCCCGCGCCGGCTATGACGGCGGCCATGGCGGTGGCGGTGGCCACCCAGTGGACGGGTTTCGTGCGGTGGTGCGCGAGGTCTTCGGGCGACAGGTCTTCCCACGACGGGGACGGGTCGGTGGGGCTGTGCGTCACGCTTGGTGTCTCCTGTGCGAAGGGTGACGGTGAGCCAGCATCGTGCCACACCTCACACCGGGGTGGAACGGCCGGGTCCGCGTGCGCGGGGGCGGCAACGAAAAGGCGCTGTGGCGCAGTTCCCGGGTCGGTCCGGTAACTGCGCCACAGCGCTTTCGTGTTGGTGGGTCGGCGGCTACGCGGAGCGGTCGCTGCCGGGGCCGTCGTAGTCCTCGCCGTAGGCGCCCTTGGCGGGGCGGCGGCGGCGCATGGGCGGCTCGACGCCGTCGGCGAGGCGGCGGGCGGTGACGAGGAAGCCGGTGTGGCCGATCATCCGGTGGTCCGGGCGGACGGCGAGGCCCTCGACGTGCCAGTTGCGGATCATCGATTCCCAGGGCTGCGGTTCGGCGAAGCAGCCGATCTCGCGGATGGACTCGACGGTCTTGGACAGCTGGGTGGTGGTGGCCACGTAGCAGCAGAGGATGCCGCCGGGGACCAGCGCCTTCTTGACCGCCTCCAGGCACTCCCAGGGGGCGAGCATGTCCAGGATCACGCGGTCGACGTCGGTGTCGGACAGGTTGTCCTGGAGGTCGCCGACGGTCAGCTTCCACGCCGGGTGGGGGCCGCCGAAGTAGCGCTCCACGTTGGCGGTGGCGATCTCGGCGAAGTCCGCGCGGCGCTCGTAGCTGTGGAGCATGCCCTGGTCGCCGATGGCGCGCAGCAGGAAGCTACTCAGGGAGCCGGAGCCCACCCCCGCTTCCACGACGCGGGCGCCGGGGAAGATGTCGGCGAAGGCCAGGATCTGGCCCGCGTCCTTGGGGTAGACCACGGCGGCGCCGCGGGGCATGGACAGGACATAGTCGGGGAGCAGGGGGCGCAGCGCGAGGTAGGCGACGTTGCCGGTGGTGCGGACAACGCTGCCCTCGGGAGCGCCGATCAGCTCGTCGTGCGGGAAGGAACCCTTGTGGGTGTGGAAATTCTTCCCGGCTTCGAGCGTGAACGTGTAGTGGCGGCCCTTGGGGTCGGTCAGCTGTACCTGGTCCCCGACCTCGAAGGGCCCGCGTCGGCGGGCGGCACCGGTCGGTTCGGACATGTGACCAGTGTATTGGCTTCAGGACTGGGGCCGCGCCATGGCCTTCACGAAGGCCTTCTCGACGTCGAGGGTGGACAGGACGCCGTAGATCTCGCCGCCGGTTTCGACGACGAGGTATTCGGTGGCGGGGGTGGTGCGGAGGTGGTCGAGGAGTTCTTCGCCGGTGAGCTCCGCTGAAACCTTCATGCCGTCGGTGAGGTCCTGGGCGAGGGTGCTGACGGCGACCCAGGGGCGGCGGTGTTCGGGGACGGAGGCGATGGCGGTCTCGCGGACGATGGCGGTGGGGTCGCCCTGGCCGTCGACGACGACGAGGGCGCGGGCTCCGGCTTCGTTGGCGCGGCGCAGGGCCTCGGAGAGGGGGGTGGCGCTCTGGACGGGGATGGCGCGCCGGGTGAGGGTGCGGGCCCGGAGCTCGGGGAGGTGTTCGCGGAGCCGGGCCATGCGCAGGCTGTTGCCGGCGCCGGTCCAGATGATCGCGGCGAGGATGGCGGCGAGGAGGGCGTCCATGACGGTGTCCATGCCGCCGATGTCCTGGGGCGGGTTGCCGAGGAGGCCGGTCTGGGTGATCAGGGGCAGGCCGAGGAGGACGGTGACGGCGAGGGCGCGGCCGACCCAGGCGGCGGCGACGGTGCCGGTCATGGGTTTGCCGGTGATGCCCCAGATGAGGGCGCGGAGCATGCGGCCGCCGTCGAGGGGGAGGCCGGGGAGCAGGTTGAAGGCGGCGACGAGCAGGTTGGAGACCATCAGGCCGGCGAGGAGGACGCCGGGGACGCTGGCGGGGTCGACGGCCTTCATGCCGAGGTAGAAGATCCCGGCGAGGGCGAGGGAGAGCAGGGGGCCGACGAAGGCGAGGACGAATTCGCGGCCGGGGGTCTCGGATTCCTTCTCGATCTCGGAGACGCCGCCGAAGAACTGGAGCTGGATGCGGCGCACGGGGAGTTTGAAGCGGAGTGCGGCGATCGTGTGCGCGAGTTCGTGGACGAGGACGGAGGCGTAGAAGGCGACGGCGAAGAAGAGGGAGACGAGGTAGCGGGCGGGGCCGAGGTCGGGCAGGACCCGGTCGAGCTGGTCGCCGAAGACCCAGGTGATGAGGGCGGCGACGAGGAACCAGCTGGGCGAGACGTAGACGGGTACGCCGAAGGGGCGGCCCATGAGGATGCCGCCGCCCGGGTCGGAGCGCTTGGCGGGGCGCTCGCCGGTTTCGTCGGTGTCTGCCACGGATTTCCTTCGTTCGGTGCGTTGTGCTTCCAGTGTGGTCCACGTCGTGGGTGGGGGCGGCGTGGGGGCGCTGTCGCGCGGTGTGATGCTCCGATCATGCAGGGCGATGGGCCCGGAGTCGATGGTATGCGTGTGCTGTCGGTCCCGGGTCGTAGGGTTTTACGCATGACGACGATCCCCGGCGCCGGTTCCGCCGACGCTTCCCCGGGTGCTGCCCGGCCCGCCTCGCTGTCGCCTTCGCGGGCGGGTGATTTCATGCAGTGCCCGTTGCTGTACCGGTTCCGGGTGATCGACCGGCTGCCGGAGAAGCCGAGTGCGGCGGCGACGCGGGGGACGCTGGTGCACGCGGTGCTGGAGCGTCTGTTCGACCATCCTGCGGCGGAGCGGACGGTGCCGCGGGCGAAGGCGCTGCTTCCGGGTCAGTGGGAGCGGCTGCTGGAGGCGAAGCCGGAGCTGGCGGAGCTGTTCCCGGAGGGGGACGGGGGCGCCGGGCTGGCGGGCTGGCTGGCGGAGGCGGAGGCGCTGGTGGAGCGCTGGTTCACGCTGGAGGACCCGACGCGGCTGGAGCCGGTGGAGCGGGAGTTCTTCGTGGAGACGGAGCTGGAGTCGGGGCTTCGGCTGCGCGGGATCATCGACCGGGTGGACGTGGCGCCGTCGGGTGAGGTGCGGATCGTCGACTACAAGACGGGCAAGGCGCCGCGGCCGGAGTACGCCGAGGGCGCGCTGTTCCAGATGAAGTTCTACGCGCTGGTGGTGTGGCGGCTGAGGAACGTGGTGCCGCGGCGGCTCCAGCTGGTGTACCTGGGCAGTGGGGACGTGCTGACGTACGACCCGGTGGTGGCGGACCTGGAGCGGGTGGAGCGGAAGCTGCACGCGCTGTGGGAGGCGATCCGGGAGGCGACGGAGACGGGTGACTGGCGGCCGCGGCCGACGAAGCTGTGCGGCTGGTGCGATCACCGGGCGGTGTGCCCGGAGTTCGGCGGCACTCCCCCGGTGTATCCGCTCCCGGTCGTCCCGGGGCCGGACCGCCCGGCGGGCTCCTGACCGCCCGGCCAGGGCAGAATGGGCGGCGCCCAAGCCGTCCGACGAATACGAGGTAGTTCCCGTGGCGATCCGCGTCCTGCTGGTCGACGACCAGCCACTGCTGCGCACCGGCTTCCGGATGATCCTGGAGGCGGAGCAGGACCTGGTGGTGGTGGGTGAGGCCGGGGACGGTCTGCAGGCGCTGGAGCAGGTGCGGGCGCTGCAGCCGGACGTGGTGCTGATGGACATCCGGATGCCGCGGATGGACGGGGTCGAGGCGACCCGCCAGATCACGGGTCCGGAGCGCGACGGGCCGGCGAAGGTGCTGGTGCTGACCACGTTCGACCTGGACGAGTACGTGGTGGAGGCGCTGCGGGCGGGGGCGAGCGGCTTCCTGTTGAAGGACGCTCCGGCCAATGAGCTGGTGCAGGCGATCCGGGTGGTGGCGGCGGGCGAGGCGATGCTCGCGCCGAGCATCACGCGCCGGCTGCTGGACAAGTACGCGGGGCATCTGCCGTCGGGTGAGGAGAGCGTCCCGGACGTGCTGGGGACGCTGACCGAGCGCGAGGTGGAGGTGCTGAAGCTGGTGGCGCGGGGGCTGTCGAACGCGGAGATCGCGGCGGACCTGTTCGTGAGCGAGACGACGGTCAAGACGCACGTGGGTCATGTGCTGACGAAGCTGGGCCTGCGCGACCGGGTGCAGGCGGCGGTGTACGCGTACGAGAGCGGCCTGGTGCGTCCCGGCGCGCAGTAGGGCGTGGACACGGCTCCGCCCCGGCACCCGCGAGGGGTGCCGGGGCGGAGCCGTGTGCGGGGCGGGTCAGCCCTTGCTGATCTCCCAGAAGCGGAAGACGGTCGAGGCGTCCAGGGACCACTGCAGGCCGGTCACGTTCTGGCGGGCGACGGCGTACTGCTTGCTCTGCCAGAGCGGGAGGACCGGGACCTCGTCGGCGACGATGTCCTGGAGGCGGGTGTAGTCCATGTTGGCCGCGGTGCGGTCGGACTTGGTGGAGGTCGACGGGATGATGGTCCCGCTGATCTCCTTGTTGTCGTAGTTGTTGTCCAGGACGTTGTCCGGGCCGAAGAACGGCTGCGTGAAGTTGTCGGCGTCCGGGTAGTCGGGGACCCAGCCCTTGACGTAGACGCCGTACTTGCCGGCCTTGATGTCCTTCTCGTACTGCTCGAACTCGACGGACTTCACGTCGACGTCGAACAGGCCGCTGTCGTTGAGCTGCTTGGCGATGACCTGGAACTGCTGGTCGGTGGAGGGGCCGTAGCGGGTCGGCGTGGAGTACAGGGTCAGCTTGACCTTGCCGCTGATGTTGGCGGCCTTGAGGACGGCCTTGGCCTTCTCCAGCTGGGGGATGCCGCCGTAGCGGTCGAAGAAGGGGGTGGTGTGTCCGGCGATGCCGGCGGGGACGATCGAGTACAGCGGGACGGCGGTGCCGGAGTACACGTCCTTGACGAGCGCCTCGCGGTCGACGAGGTACGCGATGGCCTTGCGGACGGGGAGCTTGCCGACGACGGGGTCGCTGACGTTGAAGACCATGTGCTGGACTTCGGCGCCGGTGCCCTGGACGACGTCGACCTTGTTGTCGCCGGTCTTGGTCGCGGCGAGGCCGGCGATGTCCTTGGCGGCGAGGCCGCGGAAGGCGAAGTCGACGTCGCCGCTCTGCAGGACGGTCTTGAGGCCGGCCTGGTCGCCGTTGAAGAACTTCAGCGTGACGCCGGTGTTCTTGGCCTTGGCCTTGCCGCTGTAGGAGTCGTTGACCGAGAAGTTGGCGCTCTTCTCGCCGAAGGCGTCCAGCTTGTAGACGCCGGAGCCGACGGCCTTGTTGTCGGTGCGGAGCTTGTCGGCCGGGTACTCGCTGTGGTCGACGATGGCGCCCGCACCCGAGGCGATCTTGCTCGGGAAGGTGGCGTCGGGCGTCTTCAGCTTGAAGACGACGGTCTTCTCGTCGGGGGCGTCGATGCTGGAGATGGAGGACAGCATGACGGCCGGGCCGTTGGGGTCGTTGATCTTCAGCGTCCGCTCGAAGGAGAACTTGACGTCCTTCGAGGTGAGGCTGTGGCCGTTGCTGAACTTCAGGCCGGAGCGCAGGGTGCACTTGTACACCCGGCTGTCGCCGCCCTCGAAGTTGCAGGCCTGGGCGGCGTCCGGCTCGGGCGTGGTGCCGCCCTTGGGGAAGCTCAGCAGGGACTGGAAGACGTTGTTGAAGAGCAGCCAGGAGCCCGGGTCGTAGCCGGACGCCGGGTCGGTGGACTTCACCTTGTCGGATATGCCCATGACCACGCCCTTGCCGTCGCCGGCGGCCGAGCCGTCCTGCGAGCCGCAGCCGCTGAGCAGCGCGGCGGCGGTCGCCGCCCCGAGCGGGGCCACCAGCCACTGGTTACGTCTCTTCACGCGATGTCCTTCACAGTTCTTGTCTGATCGTTGCGCCGGCCTGCGACGTCCGCCGCCGGTTCTGCCGGTCTCAGCCGCTGACGCCCCGGCCGAGCTCCCACAGCTGGAGGTCGGAGATGGCGTTGACGGACCATTCCACTCCGGTGATCCCGTCGCGTGCGGCGACGTACTGCTTGCCCTGCCACAGGGGCAGGACGGGCACGTCCTCGGCGACGATGTCCTGCATCTCCGTGATCGCGGGGACGGCGACGTTGCGGTCGGCGGCCTTGCGGGACTCGGGGATGAGCTTGGTGCGCACCGTGTTGTTGGCGTACGGCGTGCCCAGGAAGTTGTCCTGCTCCAGGAACGGGGCGAGGAAGTTGTCGGCGTCCGGGTAGTCGGGGAACCAGCCGAGCCCGTAGGCGGCGTAGTCGCCCTTCTTCTGGGCGGGGCGGAAGTCGCCCCACTCGTTGCCCTGGACGGTGATGTCGAAGAGCTGGGTGGAGTTCAGCTGGGCCCTGAGGGCCGCGAACTCGGCCGCGGTGCCGTCGCCGTAGTGGTCCGAGGTGTAGTTCAGCGTCAGCTTGACCGGGGTCTTGATCCCGGCGGCCTTCAGCAGGTCGGCGGCCTTGGCGGTGTTGGCCTCGCCGTACTTGTTGAAGAAGGAGTTGACGTGTCCGTTGACCGTGGTGGGGACCAGCGAGTACAGGGGCTGCGCGGACTTGCCGTAGACCTTGGAGATGACGTTGTTGCGGTCGACGGCGGCGGCGAGGGCCTGGCGTACGGCCTTCTCCTTGGTGACCGGGGCGTCGGTGTTGAAGCCGATGTAGCGGATCTCCAGGCCCGGCATGGGGACGAGCTTGACGCCCTTGGGGGGCTTGGCCGCGAGCTCGGTGATCTGGGCCGGCGAGAGGGTGCGGGAGACCATGCTGATGGAGCCGCCGGCGAGGGCCTTGGTGGCGGCGGCCGAGTCGGGGAAGGTGCGCAGTTCGACCTTGTCGTTCTGCAGCTTGAGGTCGCCCTTGTAGTTCGGGTTCTTGGAGAAGACGGCCCGGACGAGGTGGTTGTCCTTGACCTCGGCCTTCATCGTGTACGGGCCGGAGCCGTCGACGGCGAAGCCGGTGCGGAGCTTCTTGGCTTCGTAGTTCTTCTCGCTGACGATGCCGGCCGCGGGGGTGGAGAGCTTGTACGGGAAGGTCGCGTCCGGGGTCTTCAGGTGGAAGACGACGGTGTCGGCGCCCTTGACCTCGACGGTGTCGAGGGTGGAGAGGAGCGAGGACGGGCCGTTCTCGTCCTTGATGGCCCGGACCCGGTCGATGGAGAACTTGACGTCCTTGGCGGTGAGCGGGTCGCCGCTGGCGAACTTGAGGCCCGGCCGCAGGGTGCAGCGGTAGCTCTCGTTGTCGTTGTCGGTGAAACGGCAGTCGGAGGCCGCTTCGGGGACGGGCTGGCCGCCGCCGCGCGGGGTGTGCATCAGCGTCTGGACGGTCTGGCGGAGGATGTTCCAGGTGCTGGCGTCGTAGGCGTAGGCCGGGTCGAAGGGGGCGGGGGCGTAGTCGGCTGCCTCGAACCGGTCGGTGGTGCCGACGACGATCGCTCCGGACCCTGCTCCCGTTCCGCTCGCGCTGCCGCATGCGGACAGCGCGGGGGTGAGCAGGCCGATCGCGGCCGTCAGCACCATGGTCTTGCGGTTCATGCTGGAAGTACTCCCTCACCCGGCACTTGTTCAAAGCGGCGTAGAGGGCACTTCGCTGCGGTCGCCCGTTCAGGGCGGAACGATCGGGCCGGTGTTTGACGATCGGTCCACGCGCGTGCCGGTGCAGGGGTGTGCGTCCGGCGCGGCAGAGGTGCGTGCGGAGTGCCCGCGATGACATTAGTGGCCCGGGACGGGGTGGCTGGAACCAGCAGGAGTTGGGGCGTAATCGCACTGTGATGGGTGCGGACTGACCGCTTATGCCGGAGTCTTCGCAGATGGTGTCAGGAGATGATCAATCCGGACACATGGGAAGCCCCTGGAGGCTCGGGGCAGGTCCGGCGAAGGCTCCGCGGGTGACCAAAGTCACCCGCGCCCACCCTCGTCAGGGGGATGGAATTTCGGCCTCCGGGGCCAAGAGCGGAAGATCCTTCCGCTGGACCTGGTCCCCGCCCTTGTTCCGTTCGGCACTGACGGTGTGCGCTCAGTTCATCGTAGTGATGAGGGAGCGGAGGAAGGGCAGGTCCACGTCCTCCAGCGAGCGCACGACGGTCCGGCCGGGGGCGGCCTCGATCCGGCCCACGGAGGGCACGGCCACGACCCGGCAGCCGGCCGCCTCGGCGGCGGCCACACCGGTGGCGGTGTCCTCGATGACGGCGCACCGCGAGGGGTGCGCGCGGAGGCTGCTCGCGGCGAACAGGTACGGGTCGGGGTGGGGCTTGGTGCGGGGGACCTCGTCGCCGGCGACGGTCAGGTGGAAGCGGTCGCGGCCGAGGGTCTGCAGGACCTGGTCGATGACGCGCCGGTGGGAGGCGGAGACCAGGGCGGTGGGCACGTTGTGCCGGGCCAGCTCGCTCAGCAGCCGCTCGGCGCCGGGCATCAGGGGGACCTGGCCGGCGATCCGGGCCTCGAAGCGCTCGTTGAGCAGGACGCTCAGCTCGGCGAGGCCGATGGCGGCGCCGGTCGCCTCGATCAGGAAGGACGCGCTGCGGCTCATGGGGCCGCCGACGACGACGTCCCGCCAGGACTCGTCCAGACGGTGGCCCAGCTCCAGGAAGATCTCCGCCTCGATCTCCCACCAGAACCCTTCGGTGTCGACGAGGGTGCCGTCCATGTCGAGCAGCACCGCCTGCAGGGCGTGCCCGTCGGCCGTGTGGACAACGGGTGCGGGGACGGTGCTGGTCATGCCTACGCCTCTTTCCGGGGACGGCAAGGCCGGTCACCTCGGAACCGCGCGGGGCATTCCCCTCGGAACAGGTGACCGGCCTGTTTGGGACCGACCAGTGTACGCCGCTCAGTGTCAGCGTGCGTTGAAATACTTCGCTTCGGGGTGGTGGATGACCAGAGCATCGGTGGACTGCTCGGGGTGGAGCTGGAACTCCTCCGAGAGGTGGACGCCGATCCGCTCCGGCTGGAGGAGGTCGGCGATCTTCGCGCGGTCCTCCAGGTCGGGGCAGGCGCCGTAGCCCAGGGAGAAGCGGGCACCGCGGTACTTGAGGTCGAACATGTCCTCGATGGCGGCCGGGTCCTCGCCGCCGAAGCCGAGCTCGGCGCGGACGCGGGCGTGCCAGTACTCGGCGAGGGCCTCGGCCAGCTGGACGGACAGGCCGTGCAGCTCCAGGTACTCCCGGTAGGAGTCGGACTCGAACAGCTTGGCCGTGGCCTCACCGATCCTTGAGCCGACGGTCACCACCTGGAGGCCGATGACGTCGCTCTCGCCGGACTCCTCGGGACGGAAGAAGTCCGCGAGGCACAGGCGGCGGCCCCGGCGCTGGCGCGGGAAGGTGAACCGGGTCCGCTCGTTGCCCTGTTCGTCCAGGATGATCAGGTCGTCGCCCTTGGAGACGCAGGGGAAGTAGCCGTAGACCACGGCCGCTTCCAGCAGGTTCTCGGTGTGCAGCTTCTCCAGCAGGCCGCGCAGGCGCGGACGGCCCTCGCTCTCGACGAGCTCCTCGTACGTGGCCCCGCCGGCGCGGGCCTGCTTGAGGCCCCACTGGCCCTTGAACAGCGCGCCCTCGTCCAGCCAGGAGGCGTAGTCCTTGAGCGGGATGCCCTTGACCACGCGGGTCCCCCAGAAGGGCGGGGTGGGGACGGGGTTGTCCACGGCGACGTCGGAGCGGCCGCCCGGCTCCTCGGGCTCCTCCGCCTGGAGGACGGGCGTGTCGCGCTTGGCCACGCGGCGCTGCTTGAGCTCGGGCAGGGTGGCGCCGGGGACGCCGCGCTTGACGGCGATCAGGGCGTCCATCAGGCGCAGGCCCTCGAAGGCGTCGCGGGCGTAGCGGACCTCGCCCTCGTAGATCTCGTGCAGGTCCTGCTCGACGTAGGCGCGGGTGAGGGCCGCGCCGCCCAGGATGACCGGGTAGTCGGCGGCCAGCTTGCGCTGGTTCAGCTCCTCCAGGTTCTCCTTCATGATCACCGTGGACTTCACCAGGAGACCGGACATGCCGATCACATCGGCCTTGTGCTCCTGGGCGGCTTCGAGGATCGCGGAGACCGGCTGCTTGATGCCGATGTTGACGACGTTGTAGCCGTTGTTGGTGAGGATGATGTCGACGAGGTTCTTGCCGATGTCGTGGACGTCGCCGCGGACGGTGGCGAGCACGATGGTGCCCTTGCCCTCGTCGTCGGTCTTCTCCATGTGCGGTTCGAGGTAGGCGACGGCCGTCTTCATGACCTCGGCGGACTGGAGGACGAAGGGCAGCTGCATCTGGCCGGAGCCGAAGAGCTCGCCGACGACCTTCATGCCCTCCAGGAGGGTGTCGTTGACGATGTCGAGGGCGGGGCGGGTCTGGAGGGCCTCGTCGAGGTCGGCTTCCAGGCCGTTCTTCTCGCCGTCGATGATGCGGCGCTGGAGGCGCTCGTCCAGGGGCAGGGCGAGGAGTTCCTCGGCGCGGCCGGCCTTGAGGGACTTGGTGTTGACGCCCTCGAAGAGGGCCATCAGCTTCTGCAGCGGGTCGTAGTCGCCCTCGCGGCGGTCGTAGATCAGGTCGAGTGCGGTGTTGACCTGCTCCTGGTCGAAGCGTGCGATCGGCAGGATCTTGCTCGCGTGGACGATCGCCGAGTCCAGGCCCGCCTTGACGCACTCGTCCAGGAACACCGAGTTGAGCAGAACGCGGGCGGCCGGGTTCAGGCCGAAGGAGATGTTCGACAGACCCAGCGTCGTCTGCACCTCCGGGTGGCGGCGCTTGAGCTCGCGGATCGACTCGATCGTCGCGATGCCGTCCTTGCGGGACTCCTCCTGGCCGGTGCAGATGGTGAAGGTGAGGGTGTCGATGAGGATGTCCGACTCGCGGATCCCCCAGTTCGACGTCAGGTCCTCGATCAGACGCTCCGCGATGGCGACCTTGTGCTCGACGGTGCGGGCCTGGCCCTGCTCGTCGATGGTCAGGGCGATCAGCGCGGCGCCGTGCTCCTGCGCGAGGCGGGTGACCTTCGCGAAGCGGGACTCCGGGCCGTCGCCGTCCTCGTAGTTGACGGAGTTGATGACCGCGCGGCCGCCCAGCTTCTCCAGGCCGGCCTGGATGACCGGGACCTCGGTCGAGTCCAGGACGATGGGGAGGGTGGAGGCCGTGGCGAAGCGGCCGGCGAGCTCCTGCATGTCGGCCACGCCGTCGCGGCCGACATAGTCCACGCACAGGTCGAGCATGTGCGCGCCCTCGCGGATCTGGTCGCGGGCCATCTCCACGCAGTCGTCCCAGCGGCCCTCCAGCATGGCCTCGCGGAACTTCTTCGAGCCGTTGGCGTTGGTGCGCTCGCCGATCGCCATGTACGAGGTGTCCTGCCGGAACGGCACCGTCTGGTAGAGGGAGGCCGCGCCCGGCTCGGGCTGGGGGGTGCGCGGGGCGATCGCCGTGCCGCGGACCCGCTCCACGACCTGGCGCAGGTGCTCGGGGGTGGTGCCGCAGCAGCCGCCGACGAGGGAGAGCCCGTACTCGCGGACGAACGTCTCCTGGGCGTCGGCCAGCTCGGGGGCGGTCAGCGGGTAGTGGGCGCCCTGCTTGGTCAGGACGGGCAGGCCGGCGTTGGGCATGCAGGAGAGGGGGATGCGCGCGTTGCGCGCGAGGTAGCGCAGGTGCTCGCTCATCTCCGCCGGACCGGTGGCGCAGTTCAGACCGATCATGTCGATGCCGAGGGGCTCCAGCGCGGTCAGCGCCGCACCGATCTCCGAACCCAGCAGCATCGTGCCCGTGGTCTCGACGGTGACGGAGCAGATCAGCGGGACGTGGACACCGAGGGCCTCCATGGCGCGGCGGGCGCCGATGATGGAGGACTTGGTCTGGAGGAGGTCCTGCGTGGTCTCGACGAGCAGCGCGTCGGCGCCGCCGGAGATCAGGCCCTCCGCGTTGACCTGGTAGGCGTCGCGGATCTGCGCGTAGCCGATGTGGCCGAGGGTGGGCAGCTTGGTGCCGGGGCCGATGGAGCCGAGCACCCAGCGCTGCTGTCCGGTGGAGGTGGTGAACTCGTCGGCGACCTCGCGGGCGATGCGGGCGCCGGCCTCGGAGAGCTCGAAGTTGCGTTCGGGGATGTCGTACTCGGCGAGGGCCGCGAAGTTCGCACCGAAGGTGTTGGTCTCGACGCAGTCCACGCCCACCGAGAAGTACGCCTCGTGCACGGAGCGGACGATGTCGGGGCGGGTGACGTTCAGGACCTCGTTGCAGCCTTCGAGCTGCTGGAAGTCTTCCAGGGAGGGGTCCTGCGCCTGGAGCATGGTTCCCATGGCTCCGTCGGCGACGACCACGCGGGTCGCGAGCGCCTCTCGGAGGGCATCGGCCCGGGTCTGGGTGTCGGCGGGCGGGTTCGGCAACGAGGCCATGGTTGAGCTCCCTGGGATGCGACGGCTGTCGGCTTTGCACCCCCTCTGTGTCAAGGGTGCACGCGGTCAGGGTAACCGCGCGGCACCCGCCCCGGTGAGGTCGTCCCACGTGGCGGACTGCATTCTGTGCGCGGGAGTCGCGAGCGAGGGTGCCCTGGTCGGCGGCACACCGGGAAACACCCAACCATGCACAAGGTCGGCATCGACCGATACTGTTCAGCATTGTCGAACTACGTCAGCAGGAGGCTGCGCGATGGCACGGAACATCCAGTCGCTCGAACGAGCCGCTGCGATGCTGCGGCTCCTGGCCGGCGGGGAACGCCGGCTGGGTCTCTCGGACGTGGCGTCCTCCCTGGGCCTGGCCAAGGGCACGGCGCACGGCATCCTGCGCACGCTGCAGGCCGAGGGCTTCGTGGAGCAGGACCCGGCCTCCGGGCGCTACCAGCTGGGCGCGGAGCTGCTGCGGCTGGGCAACAGCTACCTGGACGTGCACGAGCTGCGCGCCCGCGCGCTGGTGTGGACGGACGATCTGGCCCGGGCGAGCGGCGAGAGCGTGTACGTGGGGGTGCTGCACAAGAGCGGGGTGCTGATCATGCACCACGTGTTCCGGCCCGACGACAGCCGTCAGGTGCTGGAGGTGGGGGCCATGCAGCCGCTGCACTCCACGGCCCTGGGCAAGGTGCTGTCGGCGTACGACCCCGTCGCGCACACGGAGGCCATGGACGCGGAGCGGGAGGCGTTCACGCCGCGGACGGTGACCGACGCGGTGGGCTTCGAGGAGGTCCTGGACCTGACGCGGGCCCGCGGCTGGGCGGCCGATGTGGAGGAGACCTGGGAGGGCATCGCCTCGGTGGCGGCGCCCATCCACGACCGGCGGCGGATGCCGGTCGGCGCGGTGGCCGTCGCGGGCGCCGTGGAGCGGGTCTGCGGGGAGTCCGGGGAGCCGCGTCCGGCCCTGGTGGCCTCCGTACGGGACTGCGCGCGGTCGGTTTCGCGCGACCTCGGAGCAGGCCGGTTCTGAGCTTGACCTGATGCATCCGGTCCACCCCATGGCCGCGTCCCGCGCCATTCGGGTGGACTTCGCCGTTTCCCGGCCGTCCATTGGCCTGATTTGGGCGATCGTACCGAGTGGTAACGATCCGGTTCTTTGACCTGGTCAGGCCTTGACGCGTTCTGAACCCAGGCGGAAAACTGCCGTTCATCGGTCGGCATTGTCGAACACCTACCGGCAATACGCGTTAGGCTAGGGCGAGGCCATGGACCGGTGAAGCACTCACCGAGTGTGCGGACCACCGGAGGGACCCGGTGTCCGCCCACCCCTGGACGTAAGACAAAGGAGTCGCGGGTGTCCAGCTCCGACATCTTCATCGGCGAGACCATCGGTACCGCCCTGCTCACACTGCTCGGTGGCGGCGTGTGCGCCGCTCTCACGCTCAAGAGCTCCAAGGCCCGCGGTGCGGGCTGGCTCGCGATCACCTTCGGCTGGGGTTTCGCCGTCCTGATCGCCGCCTACGTCTCCGCGCCGCTCTCCGGCGCGCACCTCAACCCGGCGGTCACGGTCGGCATAGCCGTCAAGACCGGCGAGTGGGGTGACGTCCCCGTCTACTTCGCGGGCCAGCTGCTGGGCGCCATGCTCGGCGCGGTCCTGATGTGGATCACGTACTACGGCCAGTTCGCCGCTCACCTGGCCGACCCGGAGAACATCAAGGACGCCCGCCTCGGCCCCGAGGACCCGCACCCGCACGACGTCGCCGGCCCGGTGCTCGGGATCTTCTCCACCGGCCCCGAGATCCGCAACGTGGTCCAGAACCTCGCCACGGAGATCATCGGCACCTTCGTCCTCGTCATCGCGATCCTGACCCAGGGTCTGCAGGACGATGGCAAGGGCCTCGGCGTCATCGGCGTCCTGATCACCTCCTTCGTCGTCGTCGGCATCGGCCTCTCGCTGGGCGGCCCGACCGGCTACGCCATCAACCCGGTCCGCGACCTCGGTCCCCGTATCGTCCACGCCCTGCTCCCGCTGCCCAACAAGGGCGGCTCGGACTGGGGGTACTCCTGGATCCCGGTGGTCGGCCCGCTCGTCGGTGCCGCGCTCGCCGGCGGTCTGTACAACATCGCGTTCGCCTGATCAGCTTCGGCCGCGCTCGTAAGATCCGCACCGCCCTCCTGATTCCGCCTACTCAACAGACCTGCCAGGAGCAGCCATCATGACCAGCAGCACCGGCCCCTTCATCGCCGCGATCGACCAGGGCACCACCTCCTCCCGCTGCATCGTCTTCGACCGCGACGGCCGCATCGTGGCCGTCGACCAGAAGGAGCACGAGCAGATCTTCCCGAAGCCGGGCTGGGTCGAGCACGACGCGACCGAGATCTGGACCAACGTCCAGGAGGTCGTCGCCGGCGCCATCGCGAAGGCCGAGATCACTGCCGCCGACGTCAAGGCGGTCGGCATCACCAACCAGCGCGAGACCACCGTCCTGTGGGACAGGAACACCGGCGAGCCGGTGCACAACGCGCTGGTCTGGCAGGACACCCGCACCGACGCCCTGTGCAAGGAGCTCGGCCGCAACGTCGGCCAGGACCGCTTCCGCCGCGAGACCGGCCTGCCGCTGGCGAGCTACTTCGCCGGCCCGAAGGTCCGCTGGCTGCTCGACAACGTCGAGGGCCTGCGCGAGCGCGCCGAGGCCGGGGACATCCTCTTCGGCACCATGGACTCCTGGGTCATCTGGAACCTCACCGGTGGCGCCCAGGGCGGTGCGCACGTCACGGACGTCACCAACGCCTCGCGCACCATGCTGATGAACCTGCACACCCTGGCCTGGGACGAGAAGATCGCGGAGTCGATGGGCGTCCCGCTCAACGTGCTCCCCGAGATCAAGTCCTCCGCCGAGGTCTACGGCCACGTCAAGGACGGCGTCCTCGCCGGTGTCCCGGTAGCCTCGGCGCTCGGTGACCAGCAGGCCGCCCTCTTCGGCCAGACCTGCTTCGCCGAGGGCGAGGCCAAGTCCACCTACGGCACCGGCACGTTCATGCTGATGAACACCGGCGACAAGATCATCAACTCCTACAGCGGCCTGCTGACCACGGTCGGCTACCAGATCGGCGACGAGAAGCCGGTCTACGCCCTGGAGGGCTCCATCGCCGTCACCGGCTCGCTCGTCCAGTGGATGCGCGACCAGATGGGCCTGATCAAGTCCGCGGCCGAGATCGAGACCCTGGCCTCCTCTGTCGAGGACAACGGCGGCGCCTACTTCGTGCCGGCCTTCTCCGGCCTGTTCGCCCCGTACTGGCGCTCCGACGCCCGCGGTGTGATCGCCGGCCTCACCCGGTACGTCACCAAGGCGCACATCGCCCGTGCCGTCCTGGAGGCCACCGCCTGGCAGACCCGCGAGATCACCGACGCCATGACCAAGGACTCCGGCGTCGAGCTGGCGGCCCTCAAGGTCGACGGTGGTATGACCTCCAACAACCTGCTGATGCAGACGCTCTCGGACTTCCTGGACGCCCCCGTGGTCCGTCCGATGGTCGCCGAGACCACCTGCCTCGGCGCCGCCTACGCCGCCGGCCTGGCCGTCGGCTTCTGGCCGGACACCGACGCCCTGCGCGCCAACTGGCGCCGCGCGGCGGAGTGGACCCCGCGCATGCCCGCCGAGCAGCGGGACCGCGAGTACAAGAACTGGCTCAAGGCCGTCGAGCGGTCCATGGGCTGGATCGACGACGAGAACGCCGGCTGACCGCACCAGCTGTCGAAATGACGAGGAGCTGAAGAGACATGAGCACCCTGCAGAGCGTCCCCGCACTGGGAACGCACCCGACCGCCGGCCTGAACCCGGGCCGCGCCGAGACCCGTGAGCAGCTGGCGAAGGCCACGTACGACCTGCTGGTCATCGGCGGTGGAATCCTGGGCACCTCGGTGGCCTGGCACGCCGCGCAGTCGGGTCTGCGGGTGGCCATGGTGGACGCCGGCGACTTCGCCGGCGCCACCTCCTCCGCCTCCTCGAAGCTGGTCCACGGCGGTCTGCGCTACCTGCAGACCGGCGCGGTCAAGCTGGTGGCCGAGAACCACCACGAGCGGCGGGTGCTGGCCAAGGACGTGGCCCCGCACCTGGTCAACCCGCTCACGTTCTACCTGCCGGTCTACAAGGGCGGCCCGGTGGGTGCGGCCAAGCTGGGCGCGGGCGTCTTCGCCTACTCCGCCCTCTCGGCCTTCGGCGACGGCATGGGCAAGGTCATATCCCCGGCCCGTGCCGTCGCCGACAACCCCGGCCTGAAGACGGACAACCTCAAGGCCGTCGCGGTCTACTACGACCACCAGATGAACGACTCCCGCGTGGCCGTCATGACGGTCCGCGCGGCCGTCGAGTCGGGTGCGGTCGTCCTCAACCACGCCGAGGTCACCGGTCTGCGCATGACGCGCGGCCGGGTCTCCGGCGCCGAGCTCAAGGACCGCCTCGACGGCACCGAGTTCGGCATCGACGCGCGCGTCGTGCTCAACGCCACCGGCCCGTGGGTGGACCACCTGCGGCGCATGGAAGACAAGCACGCGCTGCCGTCGATCCGCCTGTCCAAGGGCGCGCACATCGTCATGAAGCGCAAGTCGCCGTGGAAGGCCGCCATGGCCACCCCGATCGACAAGTACCGCATCACCTTCGCCCTGCCGTGGGAGGACCAGCTCCTGCTCGGCACGACGGACGAGGTCTACGAGGGCGACCCGGCGGACGTGCGCGCCACCGAGTCCGACATCCAGCAGATCCTCGACGAGGCCGCCTTCTCGGTGAAGGACGCCGACCTCGACCGCTCCCTGATGACGTACGCCTTCGCCGGCCTGCGCGTCCTGCCCGGAGGCCCCGGCGGCGTCGAGAAGGCCAAGCGCGAGACCGTCGTCTCCGAGGGCGCGGGCGGCATGCTGTCCGTGGCCGGCGGCAAGTGGACCACGTACCGGCACATCGGCCGCGTGGTCATGGACAAGCTCGCCAAGCTCCCGGGCAGCCCGCTGACCGATGACATGGAGCCGGTGAAGTCCCTCGTGCGCCGCGTCCCGCTGCCCGGCGTCGCCAACCCGAACGCCGTCGCGCACCGCCTGCTGGTGGACCGCGAGCCCGGCACGCGGATGGACCCGCTGACCGCCCGCCACCTGGCCTCGCACTACGGCTCCCTGGCCTTCGACATCGCCCGTCTGGCGAACGAGGACCCGGCGCTGGCCGAGCGCATCCACCCGGACGGCCCGGAGATCTGGGCGCAGGTCGCCTACGCCCGTGACCACGAGTGGGCCGAGACGGCGGACGACGTGCTGCGCCGGCGTACGACGCTGACGATCCGCGGCCTGGACGACGAGTCCGTACGGGCCCGCGTCGAGGAGATGCTGGCCCGCAAGGCATAGCTCGCACGCAGGTGGGGAAGAGGGGCGGTTCCGAGGGGAACCGCCCCTCTGTCGTGGGCTGTGGCGGCCGACCCCACAAGGCTTAGGCTTTCCCACGTACACGAGGAACTTCGGAAGGAGACCTGGGTGATCGAGCTTGAGGGCGTGCCCGAGCTGATCGACCCGGTCATGGTGGCCGCGTTCGAGGGCTGGAACGACGCGGGTGACGCCGCGTCCGGTGCGGTGGCGCACCTGGACCGGGAGTGGAAGGGCGAGGTCTTCGCGGCGCTGGACGCCGAGGACTACTACGACTTCCAGGTCAACCGGCCGACGGTGTTCCTGGAGCACGGGGTCAGGAAGATCACCTGGCCGACGACGCGGCTCTCGGTGGTCCGGATCGGCGGCGCGAAGCCGCGCGACCTGGTGCTGGTGCGGGGCATCGAACCGTCCATGCGGTGGCGGTCGTTCTGCAACGAGCTGCTCGGGTTCGCGCACGAGCTGGGCGTGGAGATGGTCGTCATCCTCGGCGCGCTCCTCGGGGACACCCCGCACACCCGGCCGGTGCCGGTCAGCGGGGTGACGTCGGACCCGGACCTGGCGCGGACGATGGACCTGGAGGAGACCAAGTACGAGGGCCCGACGGGCATCGTCGGCGTGCTCCAGGAGGCCTGTACGCACGCGGGTGTTCCGGCGGTGTCGCTGTGGGCGGCGGTGCCGCACTACGTGTCGCAGCCGCCGAACCCGAAGGCGACGCTGGCGCTGCTGAACCGGCTGGAGGACCTGATCGACATCCGGATCCCGCTGGGCGAGCTGCCGGAGGACGCGCGGGCGTGGCAGCTGGGGGTGGACCAACTGGCCGCCGAGGACAGCGAGGTGGCGGAGTACGTCCAGACGCTGGAGGAGGCGCGGGACACCGCCGATCTGCCGGAGGCGTCGGGGGACGCGATTGCGCGGGAGTTCGAGCGGTATCTGCGGCGGCGGGACCCTTCGGCGTCCGCCGAGCCCGGGGACGGGTCGTACCTGCGGGACACCTCTGCGGGGCCCCGTGCCCCGAAGCGCAAGCCGGACCCCTCCGCGGAGGAGCCTCCGGCTGCGCCGCCGGAAGAGGAGCCGGGGGGCGACTCCCCCGAGACCCCGCAGGCCTAGCGGTCCACCGTTCCCTGGGGGCTCCGCCCCCAGACCCTCCCCCAGCGCCTCGAACGCCGGCGGGGCTGTGAATGGCCCCGCCGGCGTTTGAGGCGAATCTTGGAACTACAGGGCTACGCCGAGGAGGGCGTCGACCGTGCGGGAGACCAGGCCCGGGGCCGTCTCGTCCGGTTCGTCCGAGGCCAGCTGCGCCTCGACCCAGCGGTCCACGGCCGCGAGCGCGGCAGGGGCGTCCAGGTCGCGGGCGAGGGCCTCGCGGACCTCCTCCACCAGGGCGTCGGCAGGCAGGCCGTCCGGCCGGGACACGGCCGCGCGCCAGCGGGCCAGACGGGCCTCCGCCTCGGCGAGGACCGCGTCCGTCCACTCCCAGTCCGCCCGGTAGTGGTGCGCCAGCAGCGCCAGGCGGATGGCGGCCGGGTCCACCCCGGCACGCCGCAGGGCCGAGACGAAGACCAGGTTGCCCTTGGACTTCGACATCTTCTCGCCGTGCAGGGAGACCATCCCCGCGTGCACGTACGCCTTGGCCATCGGGAACTCGCCCGTCAGCGCGTGCGCGTGCGAGGCGCCCATCTCGTGGTGCGGGAACGCCAGGTCGGATCCGCCGCCCTGGACGTCGAAGCCCATGCCCAGGTGTTCCAGGGCGATGGCCACGCACTCGATGTGCCAGCCCGGGCGGCCGCGCCCCAGCGAGGCGCCGTCCCAGCTCGGCTCGCCCGGGCGGGCGGCCATCCACAGCATCGGGTCGAGGGGGTTCTTCTTCCCCGGGCGGTCCGGGTCGCCGCCGCGCTCCGCGGACAGCAGCCGCATCGCCTGGGCGTCGAGGTTCGAGACCCCGCCGAAGTGAGGGTCGGACTCCACCGAGAAGTAGATGTCGCCGTCGAGGTCGTACGCGGCACCGGCGTCCCGCAGCCGTTCGACCAGCGGCACGATGCCGGGTATGGCCTCGACGGCGCCGATGTAGTGCTGGGGGGGCAGCATCCGCAGGGCGGTCATGTCCTCGCGGAAGAGGGCCGTCTCGCGCTCCGCGAGCTCGGTCCAGTCGTGCCCGTCGCGCTCCGCGCGCGCCAGCAGCGGATCGTCCACGTCCGTGACGTTCTGGACGTAGTGGACCTGGCGCTTGTTGTCGAGCCACACGCGCTGCACGAGGTCGAACGCGTTGTAGGTCGCCGCGTGACCGATGTGGGTCGCGTCGTACGGCGTGATTCCGCAGACGTAGAGGCGGGCGACGGGACCGGGGTCGAGAGTGACCGTCCCCTGGGTCGCGGTGTCGTGGATCTGGAGGTCGCGGCCCTTGCCGGGCAGGGCGGGGACCTCAGAAGCGGGCCAGGCATGCATGCTTCGAGCCTAACCGGACGACTGTTCCGGAAACGAATGCGACCAGCACTGTTGGCTTGATCCACACTCTTGCGGTCTGGCCGGATCTGTGCGTCGGCCCCTCCTCCGCCGGGGCCGGGTCCCCGCTCCGGTCAGACGGGCGGCCAGGGGATCGACGGCCACTGCCCGGACGGCTTGGGGTGCGTCCCGCTGCGCAGCAGCTGGGCCACACGGGCCCGTACGGCGGCCAGCTCGACGGGGGTGATCAGTTCGGCCAGCCGGGTGGCCAGCGGGCCGTCCTCGGCCAGCTGGACCTCCAGGGAGGACAGCACCGAGCGTGCTTCGCCGGTCAGCGGCTCGCCCGCCCAGCCCCAGAGCAGGGTGCGCAGCTTGTCCTCGGAGTGGAAAGTCACACCGTGGTCGATCCCGTAGAGCCGGCCGTCGGGCCCGGGGAGCAGGTGGCCGCCCTTGCGGTCACCGTTGTTGATCACGGCGTCCAGCACGGCGAGGCGGCGCAGCCGAGGGTCGTCGGCGTGCACCAGCAGGGCGGTGCGGCCCTCCCCCACCTCGGCGAAGGCGACCGGCTTCCAGCCCTCCCCGGCCTCCTCGCCCTCCACCAGCGCGAGGAGCTCGGGCTCCGGCCGTTCTCCGGCGTCGATCCAGTGCTGCACCATCCCCTCTCCGTAGGGGCCGTCGCGCAGCACGGTCGTGGGCACCAGCCCCCAGCCGGTGGCCTCGGAGACGAGGTAGGCGGCGCGCTCGCGCCGGGCGAGGTTGCCGTCGGGGAAGTCCCACAGCGGCCGCTCGCCCTTGACCGGCTTGTAGACGCACTCGGCGCTGCGGCCCTCGTGGCTCACCGTGCACAGCAGTACGGCGTTGGAGGCCTCGGGGATCCGGCCGCGGACGGTGAGCTCACCGCGGGTGAGCAGCTCCTCTATCGGGGTCACGGCGCTCACACCTGGCGCCGGTACCCGTTCTGCCGGGGGCACACGTGTCCCTCGGGGTCCAGCGGCAGGCTGCACAGCGGGCACGGCGGGCGGCCCGCGTTGACCACGTCGAGGGCCCGCTTGGCGAAGGCCCGGGCCTGGGCGCCGGAGAGCCGGACCCGCAGCATGGGCGGGCCGTTCTCCTCGTCCTGGAGCAGCCGCTCCTCCGCCTCGGCGAGGTCCTCCTCGGAGTCGGCGTCGAGTTCGACGAGCGCCTGGGCCTCGACGATCATCCGCTGCTGTTCGCCGTCCCAGGCGAGGGCCATGGTGCCGACGCGGAACTCCTCCTCGACGGGGACGTCGAGCGGTGCGGTGTCGGCGGCCTCGGTGGAGGCGACGGCCGGGACGGGGGCGTTGCCGCCGGTCCGCCGTACGACCTCGTCCAGCAGTTCGTCCATCCGCTCGGCCAGCGCCGCGACCTGGGTCTTCTCCAGGGAGACGCTGGTGACGCGGGGGCCCTGGGAGGCCTGGAGGAAGAAGATGCGACGTCCAGGCAGACCGACGGTGCCCGCCACGAAGCGGTCCGGCGGGTCGTAAAGGAACACCTGACGGGGCACGACCGGTCTCCAAGTCTGGGGCAGGGGCAGGGCTGCGCGCTTGCGTTGGCCCTGCCACCCTACTGCGCCGTCCGATCAGGCCGCGCCCGCGCCGCCGCCCACGACGGCGTTGCCGCCGCCCTCGGCCGCGTTCTCCGCGGGGGGCGCGGCGGCCGGGATCAGGGGGGCGAGGTCGCCGGTGTCGCCGAGGCGCAGCAGGAAGGGCCGGGTGGGGGTGTAGCGGACGGCGGTGACCGAGCAGGGCTCGACGTGGATGCGCTGGAAGAGGTCGAGGTGCATGCCGAGGGCGTCGGCGACGACCGACTTGATGATGTCGCCGTGGGAGCACATGAGGAAGACGGCGTCGGCGCCGTGCTCCTCCTCGATCCGTGCGTTCCACTCGCGTACGGCGTCCACGGCGCGGTTCTGCATGGCGCGCATGGACTCGCCGCCGGGGAAGGCGGCGGCCGAGGGGTGCTGCTGGACGATCTTCATGAGGGGGTCGTCGACGAGCTCGGAGAGCTTGCGGCCGGACCAGTCGCCGTAGTGGCATTCGCCGATCCGCTCGTCGGTGTGCAGGGGCAGGCCGGGCCGGGCCGCCAGCAGCGGGGCCAGGGTCTCCTGGCAGCGCTGGAGCGGGCTGCACACGGCGGCCGCGAGGGGCACTCCGTCGAGCCGTCCGGGCAGTGCGGCGGCCTGGCGGGCGCCGCGTTCGTCGAGGGAGACGCCGGGGGTCCAGCCGGCGAGCAAGCCTGCGGTGTTGGCGGTGGACCGCCCGTGTCGTACGAGGATCAGCGTGGCCATGGGAGCCAGCCTAGGCGGTGCGGCCGACGTGCGGGCGGGGCGCGGTGAGGGAAGAATGCCCCGCGTGATTGTGGACTGCGCGATGTACCGGGACGGCCGCCGCTCCGAGGCTCCCGGGGACCTGTCGGAGGCCCTGGCCCAGGCGCGCGCGGCCGGTGACGCCTTCCTGTGGATCGGGATGTACGAGCCGACCGAGGAGGAGTTCGAACACGTCAGCCACGAGTTCGGGCTGCACAAGCTGGCGGTGGAGGACGCGCTGACCGCGCACCAGCGGCCGAAGCTGGAGGTGTACGACGACTCCCTGTTCGTCGTCCTCAAGCCGGTGATGTACGACGACGCCGCGGACACCGTGAGCACGGGCGAGCTGATGCTGTTCATCGGCGACTCGTTCGTGGTGACGGTGCGGCACGGCGAGGGGGCCGCGCTGGCCGCCGTACGCCGTCGGCTGGAGCACGAGCCGGAGGTGCTGCGGCACGGCCCCACGGCGGTGCTGTACGCGGTGTCCGACGCGGTGGTCGACCATTACATCGAGGTGGCGGCGGAGCTCCAGGCGGACCTGGAGGAGCTGGAGGCGGAGGTCTTCGCGCCGAACGCCACGGACACCAAGAACACCGCCGGCCGGATCTACGGGTTCAAGCGGCAGGTGCTGGAGTTCCGCCGGGCGACGAGCCCGCTGCTCCAGCCGATGGACCGGCTGGCCTTCGGGAACGTGCCGTTCGTCCACGACCACGCCAGGCCGTTCTTCCGGGACGTCGCCGACCACCTGACGAAGGCGAACGAGTACGTCGAGGGCCTGGACCGGCTGCTGTCGGACGCGCTGGCCGCGCACCTGGCGCAGATGGGGGTCCGGCAGAACGACGACATGCGCAAGATCTCCGCGTGGGCGGCCATGGCGGCCGTGCCGACGATGGTCGCGGGCATCTACGGGATGAACTTCGACCACATGCCGGAGCTCAGGGAGTGGTGGGGCTACCCGGTGGTGGTGCTGCTCATGGTGGTCCTGTGCCTGGGGCTGCACCGGATGTTCAAGCGGCGCGGCTGGCTGTGAGCGACGCCCGGTCCAGGTCAGGTCGTCCTGGCTAGTCGTCAACGGCCCCCGGGGCCAGGGCCGGGGCCGGGAACGCGAAGCGGGCCTCGGCGCCTGACCACCAGACGCCGACGGCGAAGACGGCAGTGGCCTCCAGCAGGGCAGCGCGAGCAAGCCCGCCGCAGGGCAGAGGCGTGCAGTCCATGGAGGTGATGATCTCCGTCACCCGCGTGGCGGCGCCCGGCTGGTCGGTGCAGAACGGGACCGCCAGCGGGGACCCTTCGAAGGACGGCCGGTCCAGGGTCCAGATGCTCTCGTGGCACACCCCGAACGCCTTCACCACATGGGCGCCGGGGGCGGCGTCCGCGATGAGCCGGGCGACGGAGATGGCGCCGCCCGTGGTCAGGGCCGGGCCGTCCTCGCCCGGCGCCATGGGAACGGTGCAGTCGATCACCGTCCGCCCGGCGAGCAAGTGGGCCAGTTCCTTGGCCAGCCGCGGCGCCGCGCCCGCCGGCACGGCGAGGAGGACCACGTCCCCGTGGGCCGCGGCCTCGGCGAGGCTGCCGTGCGCGGAGGCGCCGGTGAGCAGGGCGGTGCGGGAGGCCGCTTCGGGGTCCCGACCGCCCACCCGAACGTCATGGCCGGCGCCTACCCAGGCCGCGCCGAGGGCCGTGGCCATCGCCCCTGTACCAAGAATGCCGATGCGCATGTGCGTGCTCCTGTCGTCCGTGTCGCGAGACGTGCGAGGTGTGACGGAAAGGACGCTAGGCGCGCCGACGCACACCACATGGTGTGCATCGGGCCGGGCAGGATGATCGCGTGAGCGACACGGCGGCAGGGGCAGACGAACAAGGCATGGGCGAGGACCTGGGCGAGGACCTGGGCGGTGGCGAGTACGCCGCGGACTGCCAGGCGAGGGTGGCCTTCGAAGTCCTGTCGAACCGCTGGGACAGCGTGATCGTGTACATCCTCGGCGAGAGCGGGCCCATGAGGCCGCGCGCGCTGATCATCCGCATCGGCGGGATCAGCCCCAAGGTCCTCAACGAAGCCCTGCGCCGCCTTGAGTACAACGGCCTGGTCGCACGCCAGGCGTACGCCGAGGCCCCGCCACGCGTCGACTACTCACTCACCGAGGCGGGCCTCGCGCTGCTGGGCCCGATCCGTGCGATGGGCGCGTGGGCGGGACGCTACACCGAAGCCGTCCTGGCGGCCCAGGCCCGCTTCGCACCCCGAGAAGACCGCCCGTACAGGAGCTGACCGGGACGTTTCACTACACCTACAGCGGTGCCGTGGAGTCGTACAACCCGGCCACCAATGCCTGGACAGCTCTGCCGTCGCTGCCGAAGCCTCGCAATCAGCTCGCAGCGGCCGCCATGCAGTGCCCTTCCGGGATCACCGGCACGTGTGTCTATGCCTCCGGCGGATACGGGACCGGCATCTCCGCCACCTTCGAAGCCCTCGACCCCCCACCAGCAGCAGGACGGCACTAGGCGAAGCCGGGCGCGGGGGCCGGTCTGCCGCCGAGGGGGTTCGTGAGCTCGGGCGGGCGGAGGTCGATCATGCGGTGCCAGCCGCTGAAGCGCTCGTACGCGTACATCCCGCGGATGCCGGCGCCGAGCGCGGCCGCCTTGGGCGCGGGCCAGCGCAGCAGCCGGCCCATGTGCTCCATGACGGCGAGGCTGACGTCGCGGTAGACGGCGATCTCGGCGAGGGCGCTCTCGCGCAGGACCTGGTGGATGGCGCGGCCGTGTCCCCCGCGGGCCAGCCGCAGCAGTTCCTCGTGGCAGTAGGCGAGGTGGTTGTCCTCGTCGTGGCTGATCACCCTGATGGCCTTGCCGACCTCGGGGTGGTCGCCGAAGTGGCGCCGGAGCATCTCCATCTGGTCGGCGGCCCGTTGCTCGGTGACCCGGCTGTGCGCGAGGTAGACGATGATGTCCCGCTCGGTCAGCGGCTGTTCGCGGCGCAGCTTGTCGTGGGCGAGGCCGATGCCACGGCGTTCGAGGAGCATCGTGTAGTCGGTCTCGGGCGGGACGGGCACGGCGGGCAGGCCGCGGTTGCGCAGCAGGGCGCGGAAGATCCGGCCGTGCTTGTCCTCGTCCGCACCGTGCCGGGTGATCTTGGGCGCGAGGTCGCGCATGCCGTCGGGGACGAGGGCGGCGATCCTGGCGTTCTCCCAGCCGCCCTGGGACTCCCCGCTGGCGGCGATGGAGCAGAACAGCTGGAAGGACTCGTCGTGGTCGACGATCTCCTGGAACAGGCTGCGCGCAGAGAGCATGCAACGAGTCAAAGGCGGATGGAACGGGCGGGCAACCGATGCGTCGCTCCGCTCGGCCGAATGAACGAAACCCCCGCCCGCGCCGGGGGCCGTAACCCCGGGGGCGGGCCGCGCGTTGTTGGCTGTGTCGGCCGTGGCGGGGAAGACCCCCCGAGCCCCCACCACGGCCGCTGAGCCCCTCGGGGCCTGTCGTCAGGCCCCCGCGTCAGGCCAGCCCGGCCAGCTCCAGCGCCTCGGTGCCGGCCCGCAGGGCGGTGAGCCGCTCGTCCAGGGTGAAGCCGGCGGGGGCCAGGGTGAGGGTGGTGACCTCGGCCTCGGCGTAGGCCCGCATCCCGTCGGCGATGCGCTCCACGGAGCCGAGCAGGGTGGTGGAGTCGATCAGCGAGTGCGGGACGGCGGCCGCCGCGCCCTCCTTGTCGCCGCCCAGGTACTTGGCCTGGATCTCGGCGGCTTCCTTCTCGTAGCCCATCCGCTGGGCGAGCTGGTTGTAGAAGTTCTGCTTCGGGCTGCCCATGCCGCCGACGTACAGGGCGGTGTAGGGGCGGAACATGTCGGCGAGCGCGTTCACGTCCTCGCCGACGGCCAGCGGCACGGTCGGGCAGACGTCGAAGCCGTCCATCGTCAGGCCGGCCTTCGCGCGGCCCGCGCGGATGTGCCGCAGGGCCGTCTCCTCCAGGTGCTCGGCGGCCGGGAAGATCAGCAGGGCGCCGTCGGCGATCTCGCCGGTCTGCTCCAGGTTCTTGGGGCCGATGGCGGCGATGTAGAGCGGGATGTGCGGGCGCTCGGGGTGCACGGTCAGCTTGAGCGGCTTGCCGGGGCCGCCGGGCAGGGGCAGGGTCCAGTGCTGGCCCTCGTAGCTGAGCCGCTCGCGGCTCATGGCTTTGCGGACGATCTCCACGTACTCCCGCGTACGGGCGAGGGGCTTGTCGAACTTGACGCCGTACCAGCCCTCGGACACCTGGGGGCCGGAGACGCCGAGGCCCAGGCGGAAGCGGCCCTTGGTGAGGGAGTCCAGGGTGGCGGCGGTCATGGCCGTCATCGCCGGCTGGCGGGCGGGGATCTGGAAGATGGCCGAGCCGACGTCGATCCGCTCGGTCTGGGCGGCGACCCAGGCCAGTACGGTCGCCGCGTCCGAGCCGTACGCCTCGGCCGCCCAGCAAACGTCGTAGCCGAGGCGGTCGGCCTCCTGGGCGACGGCGAGGTTGTCGGCGTCCATGCCCGCACCCCAGTAGCCGAGATTGATGCCGAGCCGCATGTGTCGTCCCCTTACGATGTGCCGGTTTACCGATCAGTAACGTAGGTCTGCGCAGGGACTGTAGCGCGCCCGACGGCCTCGCGTCAGTGCCCCAGTAGTCTCAGCGGTCATGGAGCAGAGGCATCTCGGCCGCACCGGACTGCGCGTCTCCCGGATCGGCCTCGGCACCCTGACCTGGGGCCGCGACACCGGCGAGGAAGCCGCCGCCGAGCAGTTGAAGACGTTCTGGGAGGCGGGCGGCACGCTCGTCGACACCGCCGACGTGTACGCCGGCGGGGAGTCGGAGTACCTCCTGGGGCGGCTGGTGGGATCCCTCGTACCGCGCCGGGACCTGGTCATCGCGACCAAGGCGGGCAGCGTCCCGGACCCGGACCGCCGCTTCAACGGCTCGCGCGGGCACCTGCTGTCGGCCCTGGACGACTCCCTGGACCGCCTGGGCACCGACCACGTGGACCTGTGGCAGGTCCACGCCTTCGACCCGGAGACCCCGCTGGAGGAGACCCTCCAGGCCCTGGACCTGGCGGTGAGCAGCGGCCGGGCCCGCTACGCGGGGGTGTCCAACTTCAGCGGCTGGCAGTTGGCGAAGGCCGCGACCTGGCAGCTGGCGGCGCCGGGCGTCCGGACCCGGCTGGCCTCGACCCAGATGGAGTACTCCCTGCTCCAGCGGGGCGTCGAACGGGAGGTCCTCCCGGCGGCCCTGGACCTGGGCGTGGGCCTGCTCCCCTCCTCGCCCCTGGGCCGCGGGGTCCTCACCGCCAAGTACCGCGAGGGCACCCCGGCGGACTCCCGGGGCGCGTCGGCGTCCCTGGCGGCCTTCGTGGAGCCGTACCTGGACGACGCGGCGGGCCGGATCGTGGACGCCGTCGTCACGGCCGCCCAGGGTCTCGCGGTCACCCCGCTCCAGGTGGCCCTGGCCTGGGTCCGCGACCGCCCCGGAGTCGCCGCCCCCGTCGTCGGCGCCCGCACGTCGGCGCAGCTGGAGGCGGCGCTGTCGGTGGAGGCCCTTAGTCTTCCGGAGGAGATCCGCCGGGCGCTGGACGACGTGTCCGCACCCGTGCACCGCTACCCCGACCAGGACTGGAGCACGCTGTGAGTACGGACCCCGAGGCCACGCCCGCCGACCCGGCCCCCGCCGACCCGGCCACCGCGGAGGACCCGGGGACCACCCCCGCCACCCCGGAGCCCCCATCCGACACCGCCGAACCCGGCGGGGCGCAGGCACCCGCGCAGCCCGGGACCCCGGCCGACGCCGCCCCCGACGCCGCCCCCGACGAAGCCGGGGACTCCGAGGAGCCCGGCCCGGCCGGGACGGGCGAAACCGCACCGGAGGCCGCGCCAGCGCTCAGTGAGGCTCAGGCCGAGCTGGCCGCGCAGCGGGTCGAGCGGGAGCGGATCGCACGGCGCAAGGCCGAACGGGACCCCGTCGACGCGGGCGGCAAGCTCAGCGGCCGGGCCGCCGACCTGCTGGCCGCCGTACGGGCCGTGGAGAGCGGGGCCAAGGCGCCCGCCCTCACCTTCGACGAGGCGCCGGCCGCACCGCGCAGGGCCGCCGCCCCCGCTCCCCCGCAGCCCCGCCCGCAGGCGGCCCCCCGGCCCGTCGGGGACGTCTCGGCCGTACGGGCCGTGCTGGTCCGCGGCGGCGCCCCGGAGGCCCTGGCCGGCCCGGCCGCGGAGGCGCTCGGGGAGGGCGCGGCGGACCGGCTGGCCGAGGACCCCTGGCTGCTGCTGGCCGTCCCCGGGGTGCGCCCCGCCCAGGCGGACGGCTTCGCGCAGGCCCTGCTGGGCCCCGCGGCCGGCCCGGCCGACGAGCGCCGCGGTGCCGCCCTGCTGGGCTGGCTGCTGGCCCAGGCCGCCGAGCGCGGGCACACCGCGCTGGAGGCCCCGGTACTGGAGAAGGCCCTGGCCCAGTACGGGGTGCCCGCCCCCGCCGAGACCCTGGAGGCGGGGATCGGCGACGGCGCGGTGCTGGTGTTCCACGAACCGCTGGGCGAGCCCGTCGCCGAGGACGAGGAGCAGCCCGTACGGATCCTGGTCGGCCTGGAGGAGCACGCCCTGGCGGAGGAGAGCCTCGCCGACGGCCTGGCCCGGCTGGCGGCCACCTTCTCCGCCGCCGCCGACTGGGAGGCGAGCGGCACCGGCGCCGAGCTGGTCCGGGCCGTGGCCGGCGCCGGCCTGGTCACCCACTCCGGCGGCGAGGCGGCCCGCGCCGAACCCCTGGCCCTCGTGGCGGCCGCCCGGGAACGGGGCCTGCGCACCGTCCTGGCCGCACACGCCCCCGCGCCCGGCGCCGTCACCGTGGCGGACCTGCTCACCGGGGCACAGGGTCCCGGGCGGGACGCCGACGGCCGCTTCGAGCTGGACCTCCTCGTCGTCCTGGACGCCCCGCAGCTGGACGTGGAGACGGCCGCCGCCCTGGTGGAGTCGGTGCCGGACGGGGCCCGGCTGGTGCTCTCCGGCGACGCCGGCGTCCTCGGCTCGGCCGGACCCGGCCGGGTGTTCGCCGACGTGCTGGCGGCCCGCGCCTTCCCCCACGTGGTGTCGCGGACCCCGGACCCCGGCCCGATCGGCGAGCTGGTCTCGGGGATCGGCGTCGGCGAGCTGAACCAGGTGGACGCCCCCGGCAAGGAGGTCGTCATCGTGCCGGTGCGGGACGCCGGTGAGGCCGTCCACCGCACCGTGCAGCTCGTGGCCGACTCGGTACCGCGCGCCTTCGGCGTCCCGGCGGAGGCCGTGCAGGTCGTCACCCCGGGGCACGGCGGCCCGGCGGGCACCCGGGCGCTGAACGCGGCCCTCAAGGAGCGGCTGAACCCCGGCCCCGGCCGGTTCCTCGGTTTCGACCCCGGCGACCGGGTGGTGCACGTCCCCGCGCCCGGGCGGGCGCTGCCGGCCCGGGTGGTGTCGGCCGACGCCGAGGGGCTGCACCTCGACGCGGCCGGCGCGCGGATCGTCGTACCGAGGGAGCGGGTGGAGTCGCGGGTGCGGCACGGCTGGGCGGTGACGGCGCACCAGGCCGTCGGCTCGCGCTGGCCGGCGGTGGTCGTCGTGCTGCCGGGGGACGCCGCGCAGGCCCTGTCCCGGGACTGGGTGTACACGGCGTTCGGGCGGGCCGAACGGCACCTGTCCGTGGTCCACGGCGTCGACCAGGCGCTGGCGCACGCGGTGGCCCAGGTGCCGCCGAAGCCGCGCACGACCCGTCTGACGGGCCTGCTGCGGTCCCTGACGGCCGCCCAGCACGAGCAGCCGTAGGACCGGGAAGGGCGCACGGCGCGCCGCCCGCGCCCCCACCGGGGCGGGGCGGCGCGCCGTGTCCTCAGGCCGGGGCCAGTCCGGACGCCGCGGGGCTCTCCTCGTCGTCGGCGTCGTCGGCGTCGTCGTCCTCGAAGTACTCCGCGTCCTCGTCGAAGACGGAGCTCACGTCGAACCGGTGCAGGACGTCCTGCGGGTCGGTCTGCCCGAAGGGCGAGCCGAGCCAGTCCCCCGGTTCCGCGACCTCCTCCAACGCCGCGATCCAGAGGGTGGAGTCGCCCTCCTCCAGACCGAAGTCCTTGGAGCGGGAGGCGATCTCGTCGGGCTCGTACTCCCCGAAGAGCACGCCGAGCGCTCCGCCGGTCCCGCCGTCGTCGATGAGTTCGGCGTCGCGGTCGTGCGCGGCGACGCGCTCGGCCTGGGCGATCAGCCGGGCCGGTTCGACGACGGCGTAGTCCCGGCGGATGAGCACGCTGAAGGCGGCGGGCTCGGCGGGGCCGGTGTAGCGGGCCCCGGTCTCGGGCGTGGGGATCTCGAAGGGGGTGACCTCGTCGTAGCGGTCGTAGAGGAGTTCGTCGTACTCCTCGGCGGCGGCGGCGAGTTCGTTGAAGGCGGCGTAGACGGCCGGGTCCTCGTCCCCGATCCTGCTCTCGACCGCGGCGAGGTGACGGTCGAGAGCGGCCTTGACCGCCTCGGCGGCGGCGCGTACCTCGGCAACAGTGGGCAGAGCGGCATCAGACATAGTGCAGACGCTATCCGTAGCGGGCCGGTGCCCGCACAATAGATGCGATGCCGGAATACGAATTCGTCGACGTGTACGTGCCTCGTGGGACCCCCCGCAAAGAGGCGACCCGCCTGCTGACCGACCACGCGGAGTACGGGCATTGGGAGCTCGACCGCCTGACCCTGTACCGGGACGGCAGCCGCCGCGCGCGGTTGCGCCGCCGGATCATCCGCCAGGTCCGCGCGACCTGGTGACCCGCGCCCGGCGGACGCGGCGACGCGGGCCCCGGGGTGCGGGGCCCGCGTCGTGAGCGTCCGTCAGGCGGAGTTGCGGGCCCGCCGGTAGAGCACCGTGCCGGCCAGCAGCAGCCCGCCCGCGAGCGGGAGCCCGGCCGTCATGGCGTCACCGGCGCCGGTGGCGGCGAGAGCCGCGCCCGGCGCCGGGGCGGAGTGGGCGGCCGGGGTGACGGCGCCACCCGTACCGGAACCGGTGGGAGTGCCCGGGGTGCCGGGCGTGCCCGGGGTGTGCCCGCCGGGCGTTCCCGTGCCGGGGGTCTGGTGCCCGCCGCCCGGGGTGCCCGGCGTGTGGTGGCCGCCGCCCGGGGTTCCCGTGCCGGGGTTGCCCGGCGTGTGACCGCCCGGGGTTCCCGGGTTGCCCGGCGTGTGACCGCCCGGGGTACCGGGGTTGCCGGGGTGCCCGGGGGTGCCCGGGTTGCCGGGGTGCCCCGGGGTGCCGGGGTTGCCGGGGTGTTCCGGGTGCTGGGGCCCCGACTCGTTGGCGCAGTGGTTCCCGAAAGCCGGGTTCAGACCCCCCACCACCGTCACGGTGTTGCCGCAGGCGTTCACCGGCACGTCCACCGGCGCCTGCACGTTGTTCCCGGACAGGACGCCCGGAGAGTTCGCCGCGTGCCCGGAGGCGCCCGAGTCCGCCTGTGCGTAGCCGCCGCCGAGCGCCAGGACACCCCCCGCCGCGGCCATGGTGATCAGTGTCTTCCTCGTGACCTGGACCGGTCGTCGCATCTGTACTCGTCCCCTGGTGTGTGCGTTCGCGCGCGGCGCGCAGGCTGTACGGGCTCCCCCGCCTGCCACGCCGACTCGTCTGGATCCGGGCCGGAATGCCCGGCGGCCCCGGAGCGCTGGATTGCGCTCCGGGGCCAGAACTTCAGAAGCGTCAGGCGTTGACGCAGGTGTTGCCGAAGGCCGGGTTCAGCAGCGCGATCACGTTCACGGTGTTGCCGCAGACGTTGACCGGCACGTGGACGGGAACCTGGACGACGTTGCCGGACGCGACACCGGGGGAGCCGATGGCCGCACCCTGGGCGCCCGCGTCGGCGGCGGCGAGACCGGCGCCCGCGAGAACCAGACCACCGGTGGCAGCCGCAGCGGCGACAACCTTCTTGAGCATTGTTCCTCCTAGTAGGCAAGTGCGGTCCCAGCCGCGGACCGCACCACCTGTAACGAGGAGGGATCACCGGGGCTACGAGCGTATGAGCGCATTCACTCTTCCCAGTGGAATGCGCACACTTTCCCGATTCCCTGGCGTTAGGCGTTGTCGATGAAGCGGTCGAGCACCCGTACGCCGAACTTCAGGCCGTCGACCGGCACCCGCTCGTCCACGCCGTGGAACATCCCGGCGAAGTCCAGCTCCGGGGGCAGCTGGAGCGGGGCGAAGCCGAAGCAGCGGATGCCGAGGTCGTCGAAGGACTTGGCGTCGGTGCCGCCGGAGAGCATGTACGGAACGGCGCGCGCGATCGGGTCCTCGGCCCTGAGGGCACCCTGCATGGCGTCCACGAGCTTCCCGTCGAAGTCCGTCTCCAGGGCCTTGTCCGCGTGCACGTCCTCGCGCTTCACGCGCGGGCCGAGGATCCGGTCGAGGTCCGCGAAGAACTCGTCCTCGTAGCCCGGCAGGAAGCGGCCGTCGACGTGTGCCGTGGCCTGGCCGGGGATGACGTTGACCTTGTAGCCGGCGCCGAGCATGGTCGGGGCGGCCGAGTTGCGCAGGGTCGCGCCGACCATCTTGGCGATGCCGCCGAGCTTGGCGAGGGTGGCGTCCATGTCGTCGGGGTCGAGCGGGGTTCCGAGCGCGTCCGAGAGTTCGTCGAGGAAGTGTCGAACGGTCTTCGTCACGCGCACCGGCCACTGGTGGCGGCCGAGGCGGCCGACGGCCTCGCACAGCTCGGTGATCGCGTTGTCGTTGTTGGTCATGGAGCCGTGGCCCGCGGTGCCCTCCACCGTGAGCCGCATCCAGTGCATGCCCTTCTGGGCGGTCTCCACCAGGTAGAGGCGGAGGTTCTCGTTCACGGTGAAGGAGAAGCCGCCCACCTCGCCGATCGCCTCGGTGACGCCCTCGAAGAGGCCCGGGTGCTTGTCCACGAGGTGCCGGGCGCCGTACGTGCCGCCCGCCTCCTCGTCCGCGAGGAAGGCCAGCACGATGTCGCGCGGGGGCTTGCGCCCGCTGCGCATGCGGTCGCGCACGACGGCCAGCGTCATGGCGTCCATGTCCTTCATGTCGACCGCGCCGCGGCCCCATACGCAGCCGTCGGCGATCTCGCCGGAGAAGGGGTCGTACGTCCAGTCGGCGGCGTTGGCCGGGACCACGTCGGTGTGCCCGTGGATCAGCAGTGCCGGCCGCGAGGGGTCCTCGCCCTCGATACGGGCCACGGTCGAGGCGCGGCCCTTGTGCGATTCGAAGATCTGCGGCTCCAGCCCGACCTCGGCCAGCTTCTCGGCGACCCACTCGGCCGCCTTGCGCTCGCCGGGGCCCGAGTGGTCCCCGTAGTTGCTGGTGTCGATCCGGATGAGGTCCCTGCAGAGGTCGACGACCTCGTCCTGCCCCGAGACGGTCCTGCCCTCGCCCGATGCGCTCACGGTGCTTCCTCCCATGTGATCAAGTACCGGCCGCCCCCATCCTCCCGCTCCGGGCCGCTCTCCCCAAGGGCCGTTCTCCGGCCGGAGGGGGGTGCGGTCGGGGACCCCGGACTGTTTGGTAATGTTTTCCACGTCGGAACGGCCCGCGAGGCCGGAACGGCGACACCCGGTCCGGGTGGCGGAATGGCAGACGCGCTAGCTTGAGGTGCTAGTGCCCTTTATCGGGCGTGGGGGTTCAAGTCCCCCCTCGGACACAGAGTAAGAAGGACCCCGCTCCGGCGGGGTTCTTCTTCGTTTCCGGGACGGGCCCGGTGGCCGGAATCCGCTGGTCGGAGGGTGGCGTCGGCGCCCCCGGAATGTTTGGTAATGTTTCCCCTGTCGCCACGGCCGGTCAGGCCGGAACGACACACACCCGGTCCGGGTGGCGGAATGGCAGACGCGCTAGCTTGAGGTGCTAGTGCCCTTTATCGGGCGTGGGGGTTCAAGTCCCCCCTCGGACACACAGTGAGAAGGACCCCGCTCCGGCGGGGTCCTTCTTCGTTTTCCCCACTCCTCCTTCCCGCCCGCCGCAGGAGGGCCCTGGAACGGCGAAGGGCCCCCGGAGCGGGCCGGAGCCCGTCCCGGGGGCCCAGAGGGCCCGTGGGGGTCGTCAGTCGCGCGAGGCGGCGATCTCGTTCACCCGGCGGCGGACCAGGAACCAGCCGCCGACCAGGGCCGCGGCGATGCCCGGGAGGAGCATGACCGTGGTGCGGCCGACGCCGCCGTCGCACCACATCAGGACCAGGACCGTCACCAGGAAGACGAGCGTGACGATCTGGGTGTACGGCGCCCAGGGCAGCTTGTACGACGGGCGCTCGACCAGGCCGTTCTGCGCGCGGCGCCAGAAGAACAGCGAACAGAGCATGACCATGGCCCAGGTGCCGAGGATGCCGATGGAGGCCAGGTTGAGGACGATCTCGAAGGCCTCGCCGGGCATCCGGTAGTTGAGGACCACGCCCGCGACGCCGAAGGCGGCGGTGAAGAGGACGCCGCCGTAGGGGACCTTGCCCTTGTTCATGACGCCGGTGAACTTCGGGGCGGAGCCGGAGAGGGCCATCGAGCGCAGGATCCGGCCGGTGGAGTAGAGGCCGGAGTTCAGGCTGGAGAGGGCGGCGGTCAGGACGACGAGGTTCATGATGCCGGCGGCACCGGGCACGCCGAGCTTGTCGAAGACCGTGACGAAGGGGCTCTGGTCGGAGGAGTACGCCGTGTACGGGAGCAGCAGCGCGAGCAGGACCACGGAGCCGACGTAGAAGAGGCCCACGCGCCACATGATCGAGTTGATCGCCTTCGGCATGATCTTCTCGGGGTTCTCGGTCTCACCGGCGGCGACGCCGCAGAGCTCGACGGAGGCGTACGCGAAGACCACGCCCTGGATCACCAGGAGCATCGGGAGGACGCCGGACGGGAAGATGCCGCCGTTGTCGGTGATGTTGGCCAGGCCCGGGGTGTTGCCGCCGATGTCGTGGCTGGTGGCGACGAGGTAGATGCCGACGATCAGGAAGATCGCCAGGGCGGCGACCTTGACCAGGGAGAACCAGAACTCCATCTCGCCGAAGTACTTCACCGAGATCAGGTTCGCGGTGAGGACCACGGCCAGGGCGATGAAGGCGAGCACCCACTGGGGGATGTCGGTGAACATCGACCAGAAGTGCGCGTAGGTCGCGGCGGCCGTGATGTCCGCCACGGTGGTGGTGGACCAGTTGAGGAAGTACAGCCAGCCCGCCGTGTAGGCGCCCTTCTCGCCCATGAACTCGCGCGCGTACGAGACGAAGGCGCCGGAGGACGGGCGGTAGAGGACGAGCTCGCCGAGGGCCCGGACCACGAAGAAGGCGAAGACGCCGCACACCGCGTAGGCGATGGCGAGGGAGGGGCCGGCGCCGGCGATCCGGCCGCCGGCTCCGAGGAACAGGCCGGTGCCTATCGCCCCGCCGATCGCGATCATGTTGATGTGGCGGGACTTGAGGTCCTTGCTGTAACCCTCGTCACCGGCGTCGACGTGGCGGGAGGACGCCTCGGCGGGGGCCTGGGTCAAGGTGCGATCACTCATGTAGGACTTCGCCTTCGTGGTTCGGTCAGGCAGGTCCGGCAGCCGCGCGCGGGGGAGCTGGGTGGTATCCCCCGTATCGCGGTTCCGGTGATTTTGTCGCCATAGGAGACCACGTCCCTCCGCGACCCGCCAAAATCGGCCACCCGGCGCGGAAGCCCCTGGAGACCATGGAAACGGTCTCCGGGGGCTTCCGGGGAGTACGAATGCGAGGCCTGGGGCGCCTCAGGGCCGGGGAGCGGACTCCGCGGCCTGGTCGAGGCGGAAGGCCTCGTTGCCGAGGCCGATCCGGGCGTGCGCCTCGGGGCGGCGGGCCTTGAGCAGCAGCCCGTGGACCAGCCCGGCCAGCGCGGCCACGCCGATGATCGCGGGCAGCGCCCAGCTGAGCGCGGAGCCCTTCTCGGCGGCGACGAGGACGGCGAAGTCCTTGACGGTGTAGACGGCGATGCCGACCAGGGACAGGCCGGCGAGGCCGGCCGCGACGAGCCGCCAGACCTGGGCCCCGGCGGCCCCGCGGCGGACGAAGAAGGCGATGACGGCGAAGGAGGACGCGGCCATCAGGACGGTCACGCCGAGGGCGCCGACGCTGCCCATCCAGGTGAACAGGTGCAGGACGGGCGCGGTGGGGTCGCCGGCCGGGGAGCCGTCGGTGAGCGCGAAGGCGAGGACGACGAGGGCGGCCACGACGGTCTGGAGCAGGGAGCCGGTGGCGGGGGCGCCGGTGCCCGGGTTGGTGCGGCCGAAGCGGGCGGGGAGCAGGCCCTCGCGGCCCATGGCGAAGGCGTAGCGGGCGACGACGTTGTGGAAGCTGAGCATGGCCGCGAACATGCCGGTGACGAAGAGCACGTGCAGGACGTCGGTGAAGCCGTCGCCGAGGCGGCTCTGCGTGAGGTCGAAGAGCAGGGCGGGGCCGGCCTCGGCGGCGGCCCTGCCGATCTGCGCGGGCCCGGTGGCGACGCTGAGGGCCCAGGCGCTGAGGGCGAAGAAGAGGGCGACGAAGCCGACGGCGAGGAACATCACGCGGGAGACGACGATGTGCGGCTTGCTGGTCTCCTCGGCGTAGACCGGGGACTGCTCGAAGCCGACGAAGGCGGCGATGCAGAAGCACAGGGCGGTGCCCAGGCCCGCTCCGCCGAGGGTGGCGGGGTCGAAGGCGTCCAGCGAGAGGCCTTGGGGGCCGGGCTTGCCGAGGGCGGCGAGGTCGAAGACGACGACGAGGGCGCATTCGACGAGCAGCAGGACGCCGAGCACCTTGGCGTTGAGGTCGATCTTGAGCCAGCCGAGGGCGCCGGTGGCGGCGACCGCGACGAGGGCGGGGATCCACCAGGCGATGTCGGTGTGCAGGTAGGTGGCGAAGAGTCCGGAGATCTCGAAGCCGAGGATGCCGTACACGCCGACCTGCATGGCGCTGTACGCGACGAGGGCGACGAGGGAGGCGCAGGCTCCGGCGGTGGGTCCGAGGCCGCGGGCTATGTAGGCGTAGAAGGCGCCGGCGTTGTGGACGTGGCGGCTCATCTCGGCGTAGCCGATGCCGAACAGGGCCAGGACGACGCCGAGGATCACGAAGAGCAGCGGCTGGCCGACGATGCCCATGACGCCGAAGATCGTGGGCATGACGCCGGCGACGACCATCAGGGGCGCGCTGGCGGCGAGTACGGAGAGCAGCAGTCCGGCGGTGCCGAGGCGGCCGGCGCGCAGGGCGCGGTCCTGGCCCTTGTAGGTGCGGATCTCGGCCTCGGTGGCGGCGGCCGTCACGGTGGATCTGCCCGTCGGCATGGCAGGGTCCTTTCGGGGGCGGGAACGTGGACGAGGGGGGTCAGGCGGTGCCGAGCGCGGCGCTGCGCGCGGCGAGGAAGGCCTTGTGGGGGTCGCGGTCCGGGTAGGCCCAGGGGGCGCGGGTGGCGTGGGCGCCGATGCGGTGGAAGAGGGCGGCGGCTTCGGCGGGGCGCCCTTCGCAGAGCTTGGCGTGGGCGAGGAAGTTGAGGTCGACCCGGTTGCGGGGGTGGTCCTCGCGCTCCCATTCCAGCCACCAGTCGAAGGCGGCCCGCAGTACCTGGCGGGCGCGGCGGCCGGTCCAGTGCTCCACGGCGGCCCCGGGGGCGGTGCGGCCCTGGGCCGCGGCGAGGACGCGGTAGCGCTCGGCGTGGGCGATGACGGGGAGCACGGCGAGCGGGGAGTCGGCGGGGGACTCCTCGGCGGCCCAGGCGGCGAAGTCGTAGACCTCGTGGAGCGGGTCGCGGCCGGCGGCGGGGTCGCTCTCGGCGAGCCGGGCGACCATGAGGTGGTGGGCGTGGTGGTGCTCGCGGTGGCGGGCCCGGACCTGGTCGAAGTGGCGGCTGAACTCCTCCTGGGTGCCGAAGGCGCGGGAGAGCATGAGCAGGCCGAGCCAGGGGGTGGGGTCGGCGGGGAGCAGGGCGGCGGCGCGGCGGCAGGCCTCGTCGGCGGCCTGCGGGGTGCCCTTGCCGCGGAGGGCGGCGTGGACGGCGGCGCAGGCGAGGAGGGTGGCGGCGTCGGCGCTGCCGGGTTCGGCGAGGAGCCACTCGCGGGCCCAGGCGGTGGCGGAGGGGGTCTCGGCGAGGACGGTGACGCGGTGGCCGCGGCGGTCCCAGTCGTCGCCGGTGGCCGCCAGCAGGCTGCGCGCTTTGGCCCACCGGCCCTGGGCGAACTGTCCGCGTACGGCGACGAGTTCGGTGTCGCAGAGGGCCGGGTCGAAGAGCTGGGCGTCCCGCTTGCGGGTGCGGCCGAGGGGCGGCGGCGGGGACATCCGCGGGTTCCCTCCAGAGCGCGGGCGCGGGTGGACGACGTAAGGGGGTGCGGGTGCGGGGCGTGCGGTGCCGGGGCGCGCGTGGGCGCGGCTCGATCACACCGGTGGTCAATCCGGATGATCACTCACAGCAAACCGGTACGCACAGCTCCGCGTCAAGGTCCGGACCGGGGGGTGGCTGGAATCAACGGGTGGGCGAAGTGGGTCAGTTGGGGTGGAAGCGGCTGGCCGGGGGCCGGGGGCGGTGCCGCTGCGCGGGGCTGGTCCCCTCCCCGCCCTTCGCCCGTTCCCCGGAGGCTCCGCCCCCGGACCCCCGCGCCTCAAACGCCGGCGGGGCTGGAATTGCCCTGCGGGTAATCCGGCCCGCGCAGGGATCAGGCCACCGCGGCCGCCGCCGCGCGGCCCGCGGCTCGGCCTGAGAAGAGGCAGCCGCCCAGGAAGGTGCCTTCCAGGGCGCGGTAGCCGTGGACGCCCCCGCCGCCGAAGCCGGCCGCCTCGCCCGCCGCGTAGACGCCCGGCAGGGGCTCGCCCGAGGGGGTCAGGACCCGTGAGGACAGGTCGGTCTCCAGGCCGCCGAGGGACTTGCGGGTCAGGATGGAGAGGCGGACCGCGATCAGGGGGCCGGCCTTCGGGTCCAGGATCCGGTGCGGGGCGGCGGTGCGGATCAGCCGGTCGCCGAGGTACCTGCGCGCCCCGTGGATGGCCGTGACCTGGAGGTCCTTGGTGAAGGGGTTGGCGATCTCCCGGTCCCGGGCGGTGATCTCCCGCCGGACGGTGGCCTCGTCCAGCAGGTCCTCCCCCGTGAGCTCGTTCATCCGGCGGACCATCGCGGACAGGTCCCGCTCGACGATGAAGTCGGCGCCGTGGTCCATGAAGGCCTTGACCGGCCCGGGTACGGCCTGCCGGGCCCGGACCAGCACCTCGCGGACCGACCGGCCCGTCAGGTCGGGGTTCTGCTCGGAGCCGGAGAGGCCGAACTCCTTGCCAATGATGCGCTGGTTGAGCACGAACCAGGTGTGGTCGTGGCCGGTGCGCATGATGTGGTCGAGGGTGCCGAGCGTGTCGAAGCCGGGGAAGAGCGGTACGGGCAGCCGCCGGCCGGTGGCGTCCAGCCACAGGGAGGAGGGGCCGGGCAGGATGCGGATGCCGTGACGGGCCCAGATCGGGTTCCAGTTCCCGATGCCCTCGGTGTAGTGCCACATCCGGTCCTTGTTGATGTGGCTGGCCCCGGCCTTCTCGGCGATCCCGAGCATCAGACCGTCCACGTGCGCCGGCACCCCGGAGAGCATCCGGGCGGGCGGGGTGCCCAGGCGGGCCGGCCACTGGGCGCGGACGAGGTCGTGGTTGCCGCCGATGCCCCCGCTGGTGACGATCACGGCCTGGGCCCGCAGGCTGAAGGAGCCGGTGCTCACGCGGCCGCTCGCGGTGCCCCGGACGGCGTCCGAGGGCTCCAGGACCTCCCCGGTGACGGTGTCCACGGCTCCGGCGGTGGAGGCCAGCCCGGTGACCCGGTGGCGGAACCGCAGGCTCACCAGGCCCCGGGCCACCCCGGCGCGGACCCGCCGCTCGAAGGGCTCCACCAGGCCGGGGCCGGTGCCCCAGGTGATGTGGAAGCGGGGGACGGAGTTGCCGTGGCCGTTGGCGTCGTAGCCGCCGCGCTCGGCCCAGCCGACGACGGGGAAGAAGCGCACCCCCTGGGCGTGCAGCCACGGCCGCTTCTCGCCGGCCGCGAAGTCCACGTAGGCCTCGGCCCAGCGGCGCGGCCAGGCGTCCTCCTCGCGGTCGAAACCGGCGGTTCCCAGCCAGTCCTGGAGGGCGAGGGCGCGGCTGTCCTTGATCCGCATCCGGCGCTGCTCGGGCGAGTCGACGAAGAACAGCCCGCCGAAGGACCAGTGCGCCTGCCCGCCGATCGACTGCTCGGGCTCCTGGTCGAGGAGGATCACCCGGCGGCCCGCGTCGACGAGCTCGGCGGTGGCCACGAGGCCCGCGAGGCCCGCCCCGATCACGATCACGTCAGCGTCGTAGCTCATGCGTCTGCCCGTCCTCCGGTCGGTGGTGGGGCAGATCCTTTGCTACGGAGCGGTAACCCGTCAACAGCGGTGGTTGGATGGGCGGGTGAGTGCTGCTGATGAGGTACTGGACGTGGTGGACCGGGACGACCGGGTCACCGGGCAGGCCCGGCGGGGCGAGGTGTACGCCCGGGGGCTGCTCCACCGGTGTGTGTTCGTGCAGGTCAGGGATGGGCTCGGGCGGGTCTTCGTGCACCGCCGGACCGCGTCGAAGCTGGTGTTCCCCGCGCACTACGACATGTTCGTGGGCGGGGTGCTCGGCGCCGGGGAGGACTACCCGGGGGCGGCGCTGCGGGAGGCCGAGGAGGAGCTCGGGGTGAGCGGGCTGGAGCAGCCGGTGCCGCTGTTCAAGTTCCTCTACGAGGGTCCGGGCGGGTCCTGGTGGTCGTACGTGCACGAGGTGCGCTGCGCGCTGCCGGTGGTTCCGCAGGAGTCGGAGGTGGACTGGCACGCCTGGCTGGCGCCCGAGGAGCTGGAGCGGCGGGTGGCCGGCGGGGAGTGGCCGTGGGTGCCGGACGGGCTGGAGGCGTACCGGCGGCTGCGCGCGTTCCGGGAGGGCGGGGCCCGGCCGCCCGCGCCGGGCGCCTGAAGGGGACGTAAATTGGACAGGTGATCGACTTCGTCAAGGACGTGCGCCTCTGGTTCGCACCGCAGCGGCTGCGCGCCGATGGCGAGACCCCGGACTACCGTTTCTCGCTGGCCAACGAGCGGACCTTCCTGGCCTGGATACGGACCGCTCTGGCGCTGGTGGGCGGCGGGTTCGCGGTGGACCAGTTCCTGCCCGACCTGCGGTGGGGGGTGCGGGTCGGGATGGCGCTCGCCCTGCTGGCGGTGGGGGCGGCCTGCGCGCTGCGGGCCGTGCACCACTGGGTGCGGTGCGAGCGGGCGATGCGACGGGGCGAGGACCTGCCGCTGTCGCCGTTCCCGGTGCTGCTGAGCCTGGGGGTCGGGCTGGTGTCGGTGGCGATGGTGGTGGTCGTGCTGCTGGGCTGGACGAGCCGGTCGTGACCCGCCCCGGTACGGCCGTGCGCGACGCCGGGCTGCAGCCCGAGCGGACCCGGCTGGCGTGGCGGCGTACCACCCTGGCCTCCTCCGTCACCGCCGTACTGGCGCTGCGGCAGGCGCTGCGCGGGTCCGGGTCGGCGGCGGAGGTCACCGGGGCCGCCGTGATCGCGCTGGTGTGGGTGGCGTTCCTGTGGGTCGCGCACCGGAGGATCCGGCAGCTGGCGGCCGCCCGGCCGGCGGGCCTGACGCCGGGGGCGGCGGTGGCGGCGGCGCTGTGCGCGGTGGCGCTGGCGGTGTTCGCGATGGCCGTGATCGTCTGACCGGGTCCTGAGCCCCGGCCTCCCCCGGTCCCGGACCGGCTGACAGGATGCTGACCGCCTGTCACAGCGACCCGGGGAGAGCGCCCATGACCGTCGAAGAGCCGTACGCCGTCCAGACCGCGGCCGGGGTGTACGCCTACGTCCAGCCCGACGGCGGCTGGTGCCTGAACAACGCCGGCTGGGTCAGCGACGGCGGGCAGACCCTGCTGGTCGACACCGCCGCCACCGAGCGGCGGGCGCTGGCCCTGCGCGAGGCGGTGCTGGCGGCCGGGTCGCCGCTGCCCCGGACCGTGGTCAACACCCACCACCACGGCGACCACACCTACGGCAATGGAGTCTTCGCGCCGGCCCTGATCGTGGGGCACGACCACGCGCGGACCGAGCAGCTCGCCGCCGGGCACCAGCTGGAGCTGATCTGGCCCGCGACGGACTTCGGCGCGATAGAGATCACCGCGCCCGACCTCACGTACAACGACCGGCTGACGCTGCACGTCGGGGACACCGAGGTGCGGGTCCTGCACCCGGGCCCGGCGCACACCACGGGCGACTCGGTGGTGTGGCTGCCCGCGCAGCGGGTGGTGTTCACCGGGGACCTGGTCTTCGCCGGGGGCACGCCGTTCCTGGCGATGGGCTCGCTGGCCGGTTCGCTGCGGGCGCTGGAGCTGCTGCGCTCGCTGGACGCGGAGACCGTCGTCCCGGGTCACGGGCCGCTGACCGACCCGACGGCGTACGAGGCCACCGAGCGCTACCTGCGGTACGTGGAGGAGCTGGCGCGGGAGGGCCGGGCCAAGGGGCTGACGCCGCTGGAGGTGGCGCAGGGGGCCGATCTCGGGGAGTTCGCGGCCTGGCGGGAGAGCGAGCGGCTGGTGGCCAACGTGCACCGGGCGTACGCGGAGCTGGACGGACGGCCGGAGGGGGTCCCGCTGGACATCATGGCCGTGCTGCGGGACATGACGGTGATGAACGGCGGCACGCCGATCCTGTGTCACGCGTGAGGCGGTAGGGCGGCGGGCCGGAAGGGGTTCTTTCGGCCCGCCCTCTGGACGGCATACCGACTGGTCGGCATGATGGCTCGGACACCCGTCGTTCGACTCGACTTCGTACGGAGGCGCGCACATGACCCCAGCCGACCCCCGAGGCCTCGATCTGGAGCGGCTGCGTGCCCATCTCGACGCCGTGCGCCCCGGGCTGGTGGCCGGGCCGCTGAGCGGCCGGCTGATCGAGGGGGGCCGGTCGAACCTCACGTACGCGGTCACCGACGGCTCCGCCCGCTGGGTGGTGCGCCGTCCGCCGCTCGGCCACGTCCTGGCGACCGCGCACGACATGCGGCGCGAGCACCGGGTGATCGCCGCCCTGCACGGGACGGCCGTTCCGGTGCCCGAGCCGCTGCTGCTGTGCGAGGACGAGGGGGTGCTGGGGGCGCCGTTCTACGTCATGGAGCACGTGGACGGGGTGCCGTACCGGACGGCGGGCCAGCTCGCGGAGCTCGGCCCGGAGCGTACCCGGCGGGCGGTGCTCGGCCTGGTGGACACCCTCGTGGACCTGCACGCGGTGGACCCGGAGGCGGTGGGCCTCGGCGACTTCGGCCGGCCCGAGGGCTTCCTGGACCGGCAGCTGCGCCGCTGGGGCAAGCAGCTGGCGGCCTCGCGCGGCCGGGAACTCGCCGGGATCGACGAACTGCACGGGGCCCTGGGCCGGGCGCTGCCCGCCTCCCCCGCCCCGGCCGTGGTGCACGGGGACTTCCGGCTGGACAACGTGCTGATCGGCGGGCCGGACGACACGATCCGGGCGGTGCTGGACTGGGAGATGTCCACGCTGGGCGATCCGCTGACCGACCTGGGTCTGCTGGTGATGTACAGCTCCGACCTGGGGCTGGAGGACTCCCCCGTCAGTACGACGAGCGGCGCGCCGGGCCATCCGGCGCCCGCCGAGCTGATCGAGCGGTACGCCGCCCGCTCGGGCCGGGACACCGGGGCGATCGCCTGGTACACGGCCTTCGCCTGGTTCAAGCTCGCGGTGATCCTGGAGGGCATCCACTACCGCTACACGCTCGGCCAGACGGTCGGCGCGGGCTTCGACCGGATCGGCGAGCTGGTCCCGGTCTTCATCGCACACGGTCTGACCACCCTCCAGGAAGGCTGAGGAGCCGCGCAGCATGGACTTCGCATTCGACACCCGGACCGAGGAACTCCGCGGGCGGCTGCTCGCGTTCATGGAGGAGTACGTCTACCCGGCGGAAGCCGTCGCCGCCGGGCAGCGCGCGCGGCTGGCCTCGCCCTGGGACACCCCGGCCGTCTTCGGTGAACTGAAGGCCGAGGCGCGCCGCCGGGGCCTGTGGAACCTCTTCTTCGTAGACCAGCACAGCCTTCCGGACGAGGAGTACGGCGCCGGGCTGACCAACCTCCAGTACGCCCCGCTCGCCGAGATCACCGGCCGCAGCCCGCACCTGGCGCCGATGGCCACCAACTGCGCGGCCCCGGACACCGGGAACATGGAGCTGCTCGCCCAGTTCGGCAACGAGCGGCAGAAGAAGCAGTGGCTGGAGCCCCTGCTGGCCGGGGAGATCCGTTCCGCCTTCGCGATGACCGAGCCCGAGGTGGCCTCCTCGGACGCGACGAACATCGAGACCCGGATCGAGCGGGACGGCGACGCCTACGTGGTCACCGGGCGCAAGTGGTACATCTCGGGGGCGATGAACCCGGACTGCAAGGTCTTCATCGTGATGGGCAAGACCGACCCGGACGGCGCCGATCCGCGCCGCCAGCAGTCGATGGTCCTGGTCCCGCGCGACACCCCGGGCGTGGAGGTGCGCCGGGCGATGACGGTGTACGGGTACGCCGACCACGACCACGGCGGGCACGCCGAGGTGGTCTTCGACGGGGCCCGGGTACCGGCGGAGAACCTGATCGGCGAGGAGGGCGCCGGCTTCGCCATCGCCCAGGCGCGGCTCGGCCCGGGCCGGATCCACCACTGCATGCGGCTGATCGGCATGGCCGAGCGGGCCGTCGAGCTGATGTGCCGGCGCGCGGTGGGACGTACGGCCTTCGGGAAGGAGCTGGCCGCGCAGGGGGTCGTGCAGAACTGGATCGCGGACGCCCGGGTCACCATCGAGCAGCTGCGGCTGCTGGTGCTGAAGACGGCCTGGCTGATGGACACGGTCGGCAACCGGGGCGCGCACACCGAGATCCAGGCCATCAAGATCGCCACCCCGCGCGCGGTGGTGGGGATCCTGGACCAGGCGGTGCAGCTGCACGGCGCGGGCGGGGTCAGCCAGGACTTCCCGCTGGCCGAACTGTGGGCGGCGGCGCGGACGCTACGGCTGGCGGACGGCCCGGACGAGGTGCACCAGCGCTCGCTGGCCCACCGCGAGCTGAAGCGGTACCGCGCCTGACGGGATTCAGGCCGTCCGGCCCGAGGCCGTCTCGATGACCTCGTCCAGCACCTCGCGCGAGCGGACCAGATCACCGATCATCCGGTCGATCCGGTCCCGCTCGGCGGCGAGTTCGGCCACCAGGGCGGGGGTGGCGCGCAGCGACGGGCCGCCGTCCTCGTCCCGCATGCAGGGCAGGATCTGCCCGATCTTGGCACTGTTCAGCCCGGCCGCGTAGAGCTCCTGGATGCGGATGACCCGGTCGACGGCCCGTTCGGGGAAGTCCCGGTGCCCGCCGGGCGTCCGGTCGGAGGCCAGCAGGCCCTGCTGCTCGTAGTAGCGCAGCGACCGCTCACCGACCCCGGTGCGCGCCGCCAGTTCGCCGATCCGCATGGTCACCTCGGTGGGGAATCGGGAAATCGTCCTTGAACCTGACACTGGTGTCAGCTTCTACGGTACCGGCATGACGCAGACACGACAGACCCCCGCCGCCGGATCCCGCCTCTTCACCCCCGCCCGCCTGGGCCCCCTGGACCTCCCCAACCGTCTGGTGATGGCCCCGCTGACCCGCAACCGCGCCGGTCTCGACGGGGTCCCCGGCGAGCTCATGGCCGCCCACTACGCGCAGCGCGCCTCGGCCGGCCTGATCATCGCCGAGGGCACCACGCCGAACGCCGCCGGCCAGACCTACCCGCACATCCCGGGCATCCACACCCCGGCGCAGACCGCCGGATGGCGGCGGGTCACCGAGGCCGTGCACGCCGCCGGCGGGCGGATGTTCCTCCAGCTCCAGCACGGCGGCCGGATCGGCCACCCCGACACCAGCGGGCACGTCCCGCTCGCCCCCTCCGCCGTACCGCTCCCGGAGCCGCTGCAGACCGCCGCGGGCCTCCAGGACGCGGTCACGCCCCGCGCGATGACGGAGGAGGACATCCGCTCCACCATCGCCGACTTCGCGGACGCCGCCCGCAACGCGGTGGAGGCCGGTTTCGCCGGGGTGGAGGTGCACGCCGCCAACGGCATGCTGCTGCACCAGTTCCTCGCGCGGAACACCAACCTCCGCACCGACGCCTGGGGCGGGCCGGTCGAGGGGCGGATCCGGTTCGCCGTCGAGGTGGTCCGGGCCGTCGCCGAAGCCGTCGGCCCGGAGCGGGTCGGCGTACGCATCTCCCCCGGGCAGAACGTCAACGGCATCGAGGAGGGCGACACCGGGGCGATCTACCCGGCGCTCCTGACGGCCCTCGCGGAGCCGGCCCCGGCCTACCTGCACCTGGTGTACGCCGACCCGGACGAGCCCTCCTTCGCCGAGCTCCGCACGGCCTGGCCCGGCACGCTGATCGCCAACCCGAAGCTCTCCCGCGAGGAGGTCGCCGCCGACGCGGGCACGGCCCGGGGCGAGCGGCTGCTCGCGGCGGGCGCCGACCTCGTCGCCCTCGGCCGGGGCTTCATCGCCAACCCGGACCTGGTGGAACGCCTGCGCACGGGCGCACCGCTGAACGGACTCCGCCCGGAGTTCCTGATGCACGTCCACGGCACGGAGGGCTACAACGACTACCCGGCCCTGCCCGCCCCCGCCCTTGTCTAGGCCGGGCGCAGGGAGCGGAGCAGGAGGTCGGCGAGGTGGTCGGCGACCTGGTGGGGGGTGAGCGGCCCGTCCGTCCGGTACCAGGTGGACAGGTGGTGGACGGAGCCGAAGTAGAAGTCCACCACCAGGTCGGCGGGGGTGGCCGTGGCGAACACCCCGGTGCGCATGCCCTCCTCGACCAGTGCGCGGAACCGCTCGTGGTAGCGGCGGCGTTCGGCGCGGACCTGCTTGTACTTCTCGGGGCTGAGCTGGTGCATCGACCGGAAGAAGATCATCGCGTCGTCGAGGTTCTCGATGGTGGTGACGACCACGTCGGCGGCCGCGGCCCGCAGCCGCTCCTCGACGGGGGCGTCGGATCCGGCCACCGCGTCGAGCCGCTGCTGCTGGAGGCGCAGCATGCGCGCGTACACCTCGTGCAGCAGGTCGTCCTTCGAGCCGAAGTAGTGGTAGAGCGCGCCCTTGGTGACCCCGGCCGCCTCGACGATCTCCTGGACGGAGGTCCGGTCGTAGCCGCGCTCGGCGAACAGCCGGGTGGCGACGGCCAGCAGCCGCTGCGGCACCGGGGTGTCACGGTCGCCGGCCTCGGGCCCCGCGGTGTTCCTGGCGGCCATGGTGCTCGCCTCCCTCTCCTGATCCTCCGACTGTTTTCAGCCGCGCTCGCGCAGTTCTCGTCGCAGGATCTTGCCACTGGTCGTCTGCGGAAGCACAGGCAGGATCTCGACCTGGCGCGGGTACTTGTAGGCGGCGAGGCGCTCGGCGCAGTACGCGGTGAGCTCGGCCGGCCCGGCGACGGCCCCCGGGCGAAGGCTGACGTACGCCTTGACGCTCTCCCCCCGGTAGGCGTCGGGCACGCCGACCACCGCCGCTTCCCGTACGGCGGGATGGGTGTAGAGGACGTCCTCCACCTCGCGCGGCCAGACCTTGAACCCGGAGGCGCTGATCATGTCCTTCTTGCGGTCGACGACGTAGAGCCAGCCGTCGGCGTCCATGAACCCCACGTCCCCGGTGCGCAGTTCGCCGTCCGGGAAGGCCGCGGCGGTCTCCTCGGGCAGCCCCCAGTACCCCGGCACCACCTGCGGTCCGCGGACGGCTATCTCGCCGGTCTCCCCGAGCGGGAGCTCGGCGCCGTGCTCGTCGAGGATCCGTACGAGCGTCTGCGCGCCCGGGACCCCGACGGAGAGGGTGCCGCTGACGGGGTCGACGGGGGCCTCGCGGTGCGCGGGGACGGAGGCGCAGGGGGCGGTGCACTCGGTGAGCCCGTAGCCGTTGCGCAGGTAGAACCCGAAGTCCGCCCGGAGCCGTTCGACGAGCGCGGGCGGGAGCGGTGCGCCGCCGGAGGAGATCACCCCGAACGAGGCGAAGTGGTCGCGGGTCGCGGCGGGATGCGCGGCCAGGGCGGTGAAGGCGGTGGCGGGGCCGATGGTGTAGGCGGGGCGGTGCTCCAGGAAGGCGTCGAGGACGGTCCCGGCGTCGAAGCGGTGGGCGAGGACGAGGGTGCCCGCGTTGACGAAGCAGGCGGTGAGCTCGCAGACCAGCCCGGTGATGTGGAAGAGCGGCGCGAGCGCGAAGTACCCGGCGCCCTCGGGGAGGGGGTGCCCGGTGACCTGACGGACGGCGTTGTAGGTGAGCGCCCCGTGCGGGTTCATGGCCCCCTTGGGGACGCCGGAGGTACCGGAGGTGTAGCTGATGAGGGCGGTGTCGTCGGCACGAAGGCCCGGGTCGGGCGGCCCGGGGTGGCCCTGGCGGGCCACGGTGAGCAGATCGGCCGGATCCGGCCCCGCCGGCGTCCGAGGCGCGGGGTCGGGGGCCGGGCCCGGGAAGACGCGGGGGTCGTCGCGGGTCTGGAGGTCCCGCTCGCGGGCGGTCAGTACGGTACGCACCCCGCTCCCCCGTACCGCCTCCGCCAGATAGGCGTCCCACTCCCCCGCCCCGCACACCAGCGCGACCGCCCCGGAATCCCCCAGCACGTGCCGCGTCTCACCGGCCTTGTACATCGGGTTCACCGGCACGACCACCGCCCCCGCCTTCCACGCGCCCAGCACGGCCAGCACGAAGTGCGGGGTGTTCTGCAGCATGACCGCGACCCGGTCCCCCCGCCGGATCCCGCGCCCCGCGAGGTACCCGGCCAGGGAGTCGGAGAGGGCGTCGGCCTCGGCGTACCCGACCCGCCCGTCGAAGTACGCCAGCGCGACCCGCTCCGGCGCCCGCGCCACGGCCTCCCGGAAGGCGGCCGGCACACTGGCCGGCGGCGCCACCGGCGCCAGCTGGGCGGCACTCAGCTGCCGCAGCCACGGCCGGGCGGCGTACGGGGACCCGCCCGGCGCCGCCGGCCCCGCACCCGCGGGCCCCGTCACGAGGACTCCCACTTCTGCTGGAGGTGGTTCATGGCGCCCAGCCACCGCTCGGGGTCGCTCGCGCGCGCGGCGTGGTAGTCCGCCACTTCGGGGTGCGGGAGGATCAAGAAACGGCCCTTCTCCATGCCGTCGAACAGGGCGTCCGCGACCGCGTCCGGCTCGATCGCGGTCGGCGCCAGGACGAGCTCGCCCGCCGAGCCCGCGGCGGTCAGCATGTCGGTGCGCACGCCCTGCGGGCAGACGGCGTGGACCCGGAGGCCCCGGTGGCGGTAGGTCAGCGAGAGCCATTCCGCGAAGGCGAGGGCACCGTGCTTGGTGACACTGTACGGCGCGGCCCCGATCATCGTGAGCAGCCCGGCGGCCGAGACGGTGGACACGAAGCGGCCCTCGCCCCGCTCCAGCCAGTCGGGCAGCAGGGCGCGGGCGGCGCGCACGTGGGCCATGACGTTGGTGTCCCAGGCCGCCTCCCAGACGGCCTCCTCCGCGAAGGCGTCGCCGCCCGAGGCGAGTCCGGCGTTGGCGCAGTACACGTCCACCCGTCCGCCGAGGGCCTCGCGGGCCTGCGCCACCACCGTCGAGGCGTCCCCGGGGACGGCGATGGCGCGGGCGCCGATGGCCCCGGCCACGGCGGCGGCCTTGACCGGGTCGAGGTCGTTGACGACGACGGTGGCCCCCTCGGCGGCGAAGCGGTGGGCGAGGGCCGCGCCGATACCGCCGCCCGCGCCGGTGACGACGACTCGCTGGTCCTGGTACGCGCTCACGGGGATCACCTTTCGCCGCTGCCTGCCGGGGCCGTCGGGCCACCGGATCCCGGGCAGACTAACCAGTCGGTATGTCGGGGCGGAAGGGGTCCGCACCCCAGCATGGCGGGATGACGGTGTCGCGACGCGGAGTACTGGGACTGGCGGGGGCGGCGGGGGCCGTGGGCGCCCTGGGCGCGGGGAGCCCGCGGGAGCCCCGGCCGCCCGGCCGGGTCCGCACCGGCTTCGAGCGGCTGGCCGCCGACGGGTACGCGGAGCTGGCCGGCCGGCGCGTGGGGGTGGTCACCAACCCCACCGGGATCACCGCCGACGCCCGCCACCTGGTCGACGTCCTGCACGCCGACGAACGCGTCGACCTCGTGGCCGTCTTCGGGCCGGAGCACGGCTTCCGCGGGACGGCGCAGGCGGGCGGCTCGGAGGGGGCGGGGCGGGATCCGGCGACGGGCCTGCCCGTCTACGACACGTACGGCACGAGCGGACGCAGGCTCGCGGACCTTTTCACCGCGGCCGGGATCGACACGCTCGTCTTTGATGTCCAGGACGTCGGGGCGCGCTTCTACACCTACGTCTGGACCCTGTACGACTGCATGCGCGCGGCCGCCCTGGCCGGCAAGGCGGTGGTGGTGCTGGACCGGCCCAACCCGGTGGGCGGGCGGCGGGCCGCCGGGCCCGTCCTGCAGCGCCCGTACGCGAGCTTCGTGGGCCGGGAGCCGATCGCGCTCGCGCACGGGATGACGGTGGCGGAGCTGGCCCTGCTGTTCAACGGGGAGTTCCTGGGGGCCGAGGGCCCGCGGCTGCGGACCGTGCCGATGGCGGGGTGGCGGCGGGGGTCGTTCTTCGGGGAGACCGGCCTGCCGTGGGTGCCGCCGAGCCCCAACGTGCCCACCCCGGACACGGCGCTCGCGTACGCCGGGACCTGCCTGTTCGAGGGCACCAACCTGTCGGAGGGGCGGGGCACGACCACCCCCTTCGAGCTGGTCGGCGCGGAGGGCGTCGACCGGAGGTGGGCGGAGGCGGCGAACGGGCTGGGGCTGGCGGGGGTGTGGTTCCGGGAGGCCTGGTTCACTCCCGCCTTCTCCAAGCACGCCGGGAAGGTGTGCGGCGGGGTCCGGCTGATCGTGCACGACCGGGAGGCCTTCGATCCCGTGCGGGCGGGGATCGGGCTGCTGGTCACGGCGCGGCGGGTGTGGAGCGGGTTCGGCTGGCGGGCGGACCACTGGATCGACCGGCTGACCGGGTCGGACCGGGTGCGGACGCTGGTGGACGCGGGCGCGGGGGTGGAGGAGATCGCGGGCGACTGGTCGGCGGGGCTGGCGCGGTTCGCGGCGGTCCGGGAGGAGTACCTGCTCTACCCGTGAGCGCGGGACCGTTCCGCCCCTGAGCCGTGCCGCTGCCGTCACGGGTCTGGCCGTTGCCGCCCCGCGGCGGGATGCTGCGACCGACCCGGCACGGCTCGCGCGGAAGGGGTACGTCATGGCGGACGGCGCAACGGGGATCGAGGTCGGGCCGTACCAGGAGCTGACCTTCGACGCCCAGGGGGACGTGGATCCGGCCTCGCGGGCCACGGTGGCCCGGATGGAGGCCACCGACCTGCTGGTCTTCGCGCACGGCTGGAACAGCGACCGCGCGACGGCCACCAGGCTCTTCGACCGCTTCTTCGCCCCCTTCCCGGGGCTGGTGGGGTCGGGGGTGCGGCTGGGATACGTGGGAGTGGTGTGGCCGTCGATCGCGTTCTCCGACGAGCCGATACCGGACTTCGATCCGCACGGCGTCCTGGCGCCGGCGGCCCCCGGCCCCGCCCTGGACGCGGCCACCCGTGCGGCGCTGGGCACGTTCTGGCCCGGGCGGGAGCCGGAGCTGGACCGGATCGCGGCGCTGCTGGAGGAGCGGCCGGAGTCGGAGGCGGCCCTCGCCGAGTTCGGGGCGCTGGTACGGGAGCTGGTGGGGGCCGGGCCGGCCGGCCCGGCGGCGGTCGCGGCGCCCGGGACCCCGGCCGTCTTCACGCTGGACGCGGTGGCGGTCTGCCGCGCCCTGACGGCCGCCCTGGCCGAGGCGGGCGCCGCCGTCGACGGCCCCCGGCCGGGCTTCACCCCGGGCGACGGGCTGCGCGGGCTGTGGGGCGGCGCCAAGGAACTGCTGCGCCAGGCCACGTACTACGAGATGAAGAAGCGGGCGGGGGTGGTCGGCGAGCACGGGCTCGGGCCGGTGCTGACGGACCTCGCGGGGCGGCGGCCGGCCCTGCGCTTCCACCTGATCGGCCACAGCTTCGGGGCGCGGGTGGTGTCGTTCTCGCTGCGCGCCGTGCCGGAGGGGGCCCGTCACGTGAAGTCGCTGACGCTGCTCCAGGGGGCCTTCTCCCACTACGCGTTCAGCGAGCGGCTGCCCCACGACCCGGGCCGCGGCGGCGCCCTGCGCGGGCTCCAGCGGCGGGTCGACGGACCGGTGGTGGCCTGCCATTCCGCCCACGACTCGGCCCTCGGCGTCTTCTATCCGCTGGCCTCCCGGATGGCGGGGGATTCGGCCGGTCTGCTCGGCTTCGACGAGCGGTGGGGCGCGGTCGGGCACGACGGGGTGCAGGCGGTGCCGGGCGCCCCGCGGCTGGGCCTGGACGCGGCCCTGAACGGGGGGCTTCCGGGGGCGGGCTGCGTCAGTGTGGACGCGGGGTCCGTGGTCCGCCGGGGCGGTGCCCCGTCGGGGGCGCACAGCGACATCTGCCACGAGGAGCTGGCCCGGATCGTGGTCGGCGCGGGGCGCATGGGGCGCTGACTTCCGGCCATGTGCCACCCGCACGCCTCGACCGCCCCCGCATGCGCCCGCATCCCCTCGGGCATGTTGGGCACGTCGGGGCGGGCTGCTTCGTTCTACGCGGTAGCGCGGGGCACGACGGACACGGTGTGGGCAGGGGCACGGCGGAGGTGAAGGTACAGTGGCGGGTTTTCGGAGTCTGGCCTACCAGGTGCGCGACGCGCGCAACGACCGGGCCCTGCGGCGCCATTCGCTGCGCCGCTGTCTGGAGCGGTTCGCGCCCTACGGGCACCGGGCGACGTGGTGGCACCTGTGCGACCGGCACGGGATCGCCCCCGAGGACCGGGGCGCGGATCCGCTGCGGCTGGTCGCGGCGCTGGAGGAACTGGAGGACGCGCGGGCGGTCTGGCTGGAGTACGAGCGGCAGTTCGCGGCGCGGCGCAGACGTGAGAAGCACGACGGGGTGCGGCAGCCGGAGTGGGCCTGGGGCGGCAGTGGGGACGCCGTGGTGCGGTGCGCCGATCCGGGCGTGCGGCCGGAGGGGACGCTCGGCGAGGTGCTGAGGCGGCTGGTGAAGGCGCTGGAGTCGGAGCCGGGGACGGCCTGCCCGGTCTGCGGGGAGCGGGAGCTGCGCTGGCCGTCGGCGCTGGCGGGGCCGGGGGCGTGGGCCGGGGCCTGGGCGTGGGACGGGCCGGTGTGCGGGGGCTGCGGGATCGTGGTGCCCCGGCCGGCGCTGACGGACACGGCGGCGGTGCATCCGGCGGCCTCGGCGGACGCGGCATGAGCGGGGGGCTCGGCGGCGGGGCGGGCGGTCCCGGGGGCGGCGCGGGCGGGCGCGGTGCGGGGGACCCTGGCGGCGTGGGCGGCTCGGGCGGCCGTGGCGCGGGCGGCATGGGCGGCGGGTTCGGGTGGGGGCGTACGTTGCAGGTCGCGTTGAACGGCTCGCGGGACGCCGGTGACGGGGGCGCGGTGCCGTTGTCCCCGGCGGATCTGGCGGAGTCGGCGCTGGCGGCGGTCGCGGCCGGGGCCGGCGAGGTGCTGGTGCATCCGAGGACCCCGTGCGGGCGGGAGAGCCTCTCGCCCCGGGTGGTCGGGCCCCTGCTGGCGGAGTTGCGCGGCGCGGGGGTCCGCGTACCTCTGTCGGTGCCGGCGGGGGTGGCGGCCGAGCCGGATCCGGCGGGGCGGCTGGAGCGGGTGCGGTCCTGGACGGTGCTGCCGGACCGGGTGGCGGTGCCCTTCGCCGAGCCGGGTGCGGCGGAGCTGGGGCGGGCCGCGCTGGAGCGGGGGGTGGCGGTGGACGCCGTGGTCCCGCTCGGCGGCGGGGCCGGGCCGGAGCCGCTGGCCCGCTTCCTGTCGTGGAGCCCTCCCCCGGCTGCCGGGCGGGTCCGGCTGGTGGTGGAGCTGGCGGAGGCCGACCCGGCGCTGGTCGCCGGGATGCGCTGGCTGCCGCCGGTGCCGGTCGTGCTCTACGGGCGGGAGGTCGCGGCCTGGCCCGTACTGCGGCTGGCCGCGCGCTGCGGTACGGGCGCGCGGATCGGGGTGGGGGAGGTACTGCACCTGCCCGACGGCCGGCCGGCGCGGTCGAACGCCGAACTGGTGGCGGCCGCGGTCGGGTTGTGGCCCGCGGCGCCGGACGCTACGAGGACAGCCGGGAGCCGGTGAGGCGCTCGCCGAAGGCGTCGTCCGGGTTGGACAGCGCGCAGTTCTTCAGCGAGAGGCAGCCGCAGCCGATGCAGTCCGACAAGTGGTCGCGCAGACGGCTGAGTTGATTGATCCGCTGATCGAGCTCACTACGCCAGTTCTCGGACAGCCGGGCCCAGTCCTCCCGGGTGGGCGTGCGCTCCTCGGGCAACTGGGCCAGCGCCTCGCGGATGTTGGCCAGCGGGATGCCCACGCGCTGCGCGGCGCGCACGAACGCGACCCGGCGCAGCGTCTCCCGGGTGTAGCGCCGCTGGTTGCCCGGGGTGCGGCGGCTGCTGATCAGGCCCTTGGTCTCGTAGAAGTGCAGGGCGGAGACGGCCGCTCCGCTGCGCGCGGACAGCTGGCCGACGGTGAGTTCGTGGACTTTCTCGGGAATCTGCGGCACGTGTCCGAGGGTAGTCGGAGGTCCGTTGACAGACGTGCCGGGCCCCAGCATGCTGAGCAAGCGCTTATTCAAGCGCTTTGCGCGTCCACAGGGCCGGATTCAGCGTTCAGCGGGAGACAGGGGCAGGGAATGGCCGAACCGAGGATCTTCACGTCCGCCGAGGAGCTGCGCGCCGCGATCGGCGAGACGCTCGGGCCGAGCGGGTGGCTGGAGGTGGACCAGAAGCGGATCGACCTCTTCGCGGACGCGACCGGCGACCACCAGTGGATCCACGTGGACCCGGAGCGGGCCGCCGCCGGACCCTTCGGCTCGACCATCGCGCACGGCTATCTGACGCTGTCCCTGCTGCCGAGCCTGGTACCGCAGGTCATGCGGGTCGAGGGCATGCGGATGGGCATCAACTACGGCCTGGGCAAGGTGCGCTTCCCGGCGACGGTGCCGGCCGGCTCGCGGCTGCGCGCCACCGCCGTGATCACGGAGGTCACGGAGGCGGGCGGCGGCGTCCAGGTCGCGGCGACGGTGACGGTCGAGCGCGAGGGCGGCGAGAAGCCGGTGTGCGTGGCGGAGTCGCTGTCCCGCTACTACTTCTGAGCGGGCCCGGCGGCCGGGCGCGCGCCCACCATCCGCAGCACGAGGTCGGCGTAGAGGGCGCCGACCTCGTCGGGCGTGCGCCGCCCTTCGGCGCTGAACCAGCGGGCCACGTCGATGCACAGGGACAGCACGGCGAGGGTGGTGCCCGGCAGGTCGGGGACGTCGAACTCCCCCGCCCGCACGCCTTCGGAGAGGATGCGCCGCACGGCGGCGTCGCTGAGGCGGCGCAGGGCGACGATCTCGGAGCGGTGCTCGGGGGCGAGGGCGTCGAGCTCGTACTGGACCACGCGCGCGGTGGTGTGGTGCGCGGCGTGCCACAGCACGAAGGAGCGCACCGCGGCGTCGAGCCGCTCGGCCGCCGAACCCGGGCCGGAGGCGGCGGTCTCCAGGATCTCCAGGGCCTTGTCGTGGCCGATGCGGCTGATCCGGTGGAGCAGCTCTTCCTTGGTCTTGTAGTGGATGTAGAGCGCGGCCGGGCTCATCCCGGCACGTCCCGCGATGTCGCGGGTGGTGGTCGCGTGGTAGCCGCGCTCCGCGAAGGCCTCGACGGCCGCCACGAGCAGGCGCCGCGCGGCGTCCGGGGTGACCTCCGACCACGCCTGGTAGCCGTCGGTCGTCTCCGCCGCGCTGTCCATCGCTCACCTCTCCGCCTGTAGGAATGGAACAGCTTACCGGAGGGTGAGCAAGCGCTTAGGGATCGTTCCGGCGGGTGGGCCGGCGGGGGGCTCAGAAGGCCGAGACGCCGGTGCGGGCGCGGCCGATGAGCAGCTTCTGGATCTGACTGGTGCCCTCGTAGAGGGTCATGACGCGGGCGTCGCGCAGCAGCTTCCCGGCCGGGTACTCGTCGATGTAGCCGTAGCCGCCGTGCACCTGGAGGGCGTTGCCCGCGGCGCGCACGGCTGCCTCGGAGGCGAAGAGCTTGGCGGTGGAGGCCTCGGTGGCGAAGGGCTGCCCGCGGTCGATGAGGTCGGCGACCCGCCAGGTCAGCAGCCGGGCCGCGTCCACGTCGACCGAGATGTCGGCGATCAGCTCCTGGACCAGCTGGTAGTGGGCGATCGGCTTGCCGAACTGCTCGCGCTGGGCGGCGTACGAGACGGCCGCGTCCAGGGCCGCCTGGGCGATGCCGACGCAGCCGGCGGCCACCGACATCCGGCCCTTGGCCAGGGCGGACATGGCGACGGAGAAGCCCTTGCCCTCGGGGCCGAGCATCGCGGAGGCGGGGACGCGGACGCCGTCGAGGGTGAGCTCGGCGGTGGCCTGGCCGCGCAGGCCCAGCTTGCCGTGGACCTCGCGGCGGGTCAGGCCGGGGCTGTCGGCGGGGACGAGGAAGGCGGAGATGCCGCGGTGGCCGGGGTCGGCGGAGTCGGTCCGGGCGAACAGCAGGACCACGTCGGCCCAGGTCCCGTTGGTGATGAACATCTTGCTGCCGCTGATGACGTACGCGTCCCCCTCGCGCACGGCGCGGGTGGTGAGGGAGGCCGCGTCGGAGCCGGTGCCGGGCTCGGTCAGGCCGAAGCAGCCGAGGGCCTCGCCGGAGCAGAGGCGGGGCAGCCAGGAACGTTTCTGCTCCTCGGTCCCCCAGGCGGCGACGGTCTTGGCGACCAGGCCGAGGGAGACGGAGACGATGCCGCGCACGGCGGAGTCCCCGCGGCCGAGCTCCTCGGTGACCAGCACGTAGGAGAGGTGGTCGCCGCCGGAACCCCCGTACTCCTCGGGGACGGTGAGGCCGAGGAAGCCGACGTCCCCGAGCTTCTTCACGAGCGACCGGTCCACGCTCTCGGCGCGGTCCCACTCGGCGGCGTACGGGGAGATCTCCCGCTCGGTGAACGCGCGGGCGAGCCGGCGTACCGCCTCCTGCTCCTCGCTGAGCTCCAGGTTCACGGGGTTCCTCCTGCCCTGAGGCTTTAACTAGCAGCGGTAGTTTATGGCGGGGCAGGGCCTACTATGTGGCGCATGGCCAGACCGCGCAAGCCCCTCCTCAGCAGAGACCGCATCGTCGAGGCGGCGGGCGAGCTGGTGGACGCGGAGGGGCTCGAGGCGGTGTCGACCCGCCGGCTGGCGGCCGCGCTCGGGGTCAGCGGCCCGTCCCTCTACAACCACTTCCAGACGAAGGACGCGATCCTGGAGGCGGTCGCGGACGCGGTGAGCGCACGGGTCGACCTGTCCGTGTTCGACGGCGTCGACGGGACCTCCGACTGGCGCGGCGCCCTCCACGGCTGGGCCCACTCCTACCGCGACGCCCTGGCGGACCACCCGAACATCGTGCCGGTGCTGGCCCGGGGCCCGGGCCGCCGCCCGGCCGGACTGCGCGTCGCGGACGCGGTGTTCGGCGCCATGACGGCGGCGGGCTGGCCCCCGGCCCACGCGACCCGGATCGGCGCCCTGATGCGGTACTTCATCCTGGGCTCGGCGGTGGCCTCGTTCGCCCGGGGTTTCGTCGACGACGAGACCGCGTACGACCCGTCGGACTACCCCCACCTGGGCCAGGCCCACCTCCTGGCGGAACGGCAGCACGAGGTGGACGAGGGCGCCTTCGAAACGGGCCTGACGGCCCTCCTGGACGGCCTGGCCCTCCAGTACGAGGCCCTGCGGGAAGCCCCGGACACCGACGCCTGAGGCCCCCGCGCTAGAAGACGACCAGCGACCGCCCGCCCTTGCCCGCGACCATCGCCTCGAACGCGGCCGGAATCCCGTCCAGCCCGATCCGGTCGGTGACCATGGAGCCGAGGTCGAGGCGGCCGGCCCGGACGTGTTCGGCGATCACCGGAAGGTCCCGCGCCGGGTCGCTGTTCCCGTACACGCAGCCGGTCAGGCTCCGCGCGAAGTGGAAGATCTCCAGCGCGTGGAAACTCACCTGCTGCTCCTTGCCCCCGATCCCGACCACCGTCGTCCGCCCGCCCCGCCGCGTGGACTCCCAGGCCGTGCGGATGGTCTGCGCCCGCCCCACGCACTCGACGGCGACGTCCGCGCCCTGCCCGGCGGTCAGCGCACGGATCTCCTTGGCGGTGGTCTCGGAGGCGAGCACGAACTCGCCGGCTCCGGCGGCCCGGGCCAGCTCCTCCTTGGCCGGGGAGACGTCGACGGCCACGATCGGGCCCGCCCCGGCGATCCGCGCCGCCTGGAGGGCCGCCAGCCCGACCCCGCCGACGCCGAACACCGCCACCGACTCGCCCGGGCGGACCTGGGCGCTGTGGTGGACCGCCCCGTAGCCGGTGAGCACCGCGCAGCCGAGCAGCGCGGCCTCCTGGAGCGGGATCCCGGCGGGCGCGGGCAGTACGCAGTTCGCCGCGACGACGGTCTCCTCGGCGAACGCGGCGACGTTCAGCCCGGGGTGCAGCTCGGTGCCCTCGGCGTCGTGGGCGTAGACCGCGCCGACCCCGGACAGGGCCTTGGCGCAGAGCCAGACCTCGCCGATCCGGCAGTGGTGGCACTCGCCGCAGGACGGAGCCCAGTTGAGGACCACGCCGTCGCCGGGGGCGACGTGGGTCACCCCCTCCCCGACGGCGAGGACCGTCCCCGCGCCCTCGTGTCCGAGGACGGCGGGGACGGGCACCCGCATGGTGCCGTCGGTGAGGGAGAGGTCGGAGTGGCAGACCCCGGCCGCGGCGAGCCGCACCCGGACCTGTCCGGGTCCGGGTTCGGGCAGCACGATCTCCCGTATCTCCAGCGGGGCTCCGACGGCGGGCAGGATGGCGGCGCGGACCATGGTCGTCGTCTCCGTGTCGTGTCTTCGGGGGAGGGGGCTGGGCATGCCGGCACGGGGCCGGCCCGGGCTCAGAACTGGAGCGACTTGGTCTGGAGGTACTCCCCCAGGCCGTGCGGGCCCAGCTCGCGGCCCACGCCCGACTGCTTGTAGCCGCCGAAGGGCGCGAGCACGTTGAAGCGGCCGCCGTTGATGTCCACCTGCCCGGTGTCCATGCGGCGCGCGAACGCCACGGCCGTCTCGGCGTCCGCCGCCCACACGGCGCCGCCCAGGCCGTAGACGGTGCCGTTGGCGATCCGCAGGGCCTCGTCCTCGTCCTCGTAGGAGAGGATCGACAGCACCGGGCCGAAGATCTCCTCCTGGGCGATGGTCATGTCGGGGGTGACGTCGGCGAACACGGTCGGGGCGACGAAGTAGCCGCGCTCGTGGGGCGCGTCGGGACCGCCCACGACCAGGCGTGCGCCTTCCTCGACGCCCTTGCCGATGTATCCGCGGACGCGGTCGCGCTGGGTGGCGTTGATGACCGGTCCGAGGCGGGTGCCCGGGTCGCGGGGGTCGCCGGAGGGGTACTTGGCGACGGCGGCGGCCGCGAGGGTGACGGCCTCCTCGTACTGGTCCCGGTGGACGAGCATGCGGGTGAGGGCGTTGCAGCTCTGGCCGGTGTTGTTCATGACGTGTCCGACGCCCGCCGCGACGGCCTTGGCCAGGTCGGCCCCGGGCAGGATGACGTTCGCCGACTTGCCGCCGAGTTCGAGTGCGACGCGCTTGACGGCGGCGCCGGCGATGGCGCCGATCTTCTTGCCGACGGCGGTCGAGCCGGTGAAGGAGACGAGGTCGACTCCTTCGTGCTCGGCCAGCGCCTGGCCGGCGACCGGGCCGGTGCCGGTCACCAGGTTGAAGACTCCGGCCGGGATGCCCGCCTCGTGCACGGCTTCGGCGAAGAGCTGTGCGGTCAGCGGGGTGTCCTCGGCCGGTTTGAGGACGATGGTGCAGCCGGCGGCGAGAGCGGGTGCCACCTTGGCAACGACCTGGTGCAGCGGATAGTTCCAGGGCGTGATCGCCCCGACCACGCCGACCGGCTCGTGGAACACGGTGGAGTTCCCGAGCCGCTCCTCGAAGGCGTACGAGCCGGCCAGCTCGGCGTACGAGGAGGCCACCGCGATCGGCGCGCCGACGTGCACCGCCTCGGCGAAGCCGAGCGGGGAGCCGAGTTCGGCGGTGATGGTCTCGGCGATCTCGCTCTTGCGGGCGACGAGCACGTCCCTCAGGGCCCCGATCAGCGCGGCCCGCTCGGCCGGAGGGGTGGCGGCCCAGCCGGGGAAGGCCGCACGGGCGGCCCGTACGGCCGCGTCCACGTCCTCGGCCGTGCCGGCCGGGACCCCGGCGATGACCTGCTCGTCGGCCGGGTTGACCACCTCGATGCGGCCGGATCCGGCGGCGGGCCGCCACTCCCCGCCGATGTACATCCCGTCGTGGGCCTTCATCGCTTTCCTCCCGAGCACGCACGAGCGCGTAGACGCGCGGACCTGACGTCGCCAACACCCTACAAACTAGCGCCGGTAGTTTTCGGCCTGCCAGGGGTCGCGGGGGTCAGATGATGCCGAAAAGCATCCCCGCCCCGAGGACGACGAGGGAGGTGAGGGCCGCCCATTTCACGGTGAACCGGGTGTGGTCGCCGAACTCGACCCTGGCCATGCCGACGAGGACGTAGACGGCCGGAACCAGTGGGCTGGACATGTGCAGGGCCTGGCCGGCCAGGGAGGCGCGGGCGATTTCGAGCGGCCCGACGCCGTGGGCGGCGCCCGCCTCGGCCAGGACCGGCAGGACGCCGAAGTAGAAGCCGTCGTTCGACATGAAGTAGGTGAGGGGCAGGCTCAGCAGGCCCGTGACCAGGGCCATGTGCGGGCCCATGCCGTCGGGGATGGCACCGACCAGCCAGTCGGCCATGTGCTTGACCATGCCGGTGCCGGAGAGGACGCCGGTGAAGACGGCGGCGGCGAAGACCATGCCGGCGACGTTGAGGACGTTGTCGGCGTGGGCGGCGATCCGGGCCTTCTGGTCGGGCATGTGCGGGAAGTTCACCGTCAGGGCGAGGGCCGCGCCGAGCAGGAAGAGCACCGGGATGGGCAGCAACTCCATGATCATCGCGGTGAGCAGGACGGCGGTGAGGCCCGCGTTGAACCAGTAGAGGCGGGGGCGGAGGGTCGGGCGGTGGGGGTCGAGCCCCTGGATGTCCGCGGGCGCGGGGGCGGGGGCCTCGTCGCCGGGGCCGTGGGCGGGCGCGGGGTCCGCGTCCGGGGCGGCCTCGCCGCCGGCTCCGGCGCCCGCGCTGCGGGAGCCCGCTGCGGCCGCCTTCCCGCCGGACCCGGCCGCGACCAGGACCTCGGACTCCCGCCCGGCCTGCCGCTCGTGCTCGGACCGCTCCTCCTGCCCGGCCTCCTCGCCGGGCATGACCAGGGAGCCGACCCGGCGGCGCTCCCGCACGCCCAGGACGTAGGCCAGGACGAAGACGAAGACCAGGCCGACGGCCAGGGCCGGGATCATCGGGACGAAGATGTCGGCCGCGTCGAGCTTGAGCGCGGTGGCCGCGCGGGCGGTGGGGCCGCCCCAGGGCAGGGTGTTCATGACCCCGTTGGCGGTCGCGGCGACCCCGGTCATGACCACCAGGCTCAGGCCGAGCCGCTTGTACAGCGGGTACATGGCCGAGACGGTGATCATGAAGGTGGTCGATCCGTCCCCGTCGAGGGAGACGATCGCCGCGAGGACGGCCGTGCCGACCACCACCCGCATGGGGTCGGCCTTGCAGAACCGCAGGATGCCCCGGACGACCGGGTCGAAGAGGCCGACGTCGATCATCACGCCGAAGTAGACGATGGCGAACATCAGCATGGCGGCGGTGGGCGCGAGCTTGCCGACGCCGTCGATGACGTAGTCCCCCAGGTGCGCGCCCTTTCCGGCGAACACGCAGAAGAGCGCGGGGATGAGGACGAGCGCCGCGATGGGCGACATTTTCTTCAGCATGATCAGGACCAGGAAGGTCGCGATCATGGCGAAGCCGAGGAAGGTCAGCATGCAGGGAAGGTAGGTGCCGCCTCCTGGGGCCAACAAGACGTCCGGCCGTGAGCAATACGAGCAAAACCCCAGCTCAGGGCAGGGGTGTGAGGGTGACAGGGAAGCCGTTGAGCACCGCGGTGCCCGAGAGCGGGTCGAGGCGGCTGCCGTCGAGGAGCTGGTTCACGTTGACCCCCGGTTCGGCGCCGGCCACCGTGAGCCGGGTGCCGTCGCGGTCGTGGCCCCAGCCGTGCGGGAGGCTGACCACGCCGGTGCGGACGGTGTCGGTGACCTCCACCGGGACCTCCAGGCTGCCGCCGTCGGCGGTGACCCGGGCCCGGCCGCCGTCGGCGAGACCGAGACGGTCGGCGTCCCGGGGGTGGACCTGGAGGGTGCAGCGGTTGGAACCTCCGACCAGGGCCGGGACGTTGTGCAGCCAGCTGTTGTTGGACCGCAGGTGGCGGCGGCCCACGAGCACCAGGGCGGCGGGGCGGTCGGCGAGCGCCGCGCGCAGCCGGGGCAGCTCGGCCGCGATCGGGTCCGGCAGCAGCTCGATCCTGCCGCTGCGGGTCCTCAGCAGTCCGGGGAGCCGGGGCCGCAGGGGGCCCAGGTCGATGCCGTGCGGGTGCGCGAGGAGCCGCTCCAGGCTGAGCCCGTCCTGCGCCTGTCCGGGCCCGGCGGCGCCGAACAGGTCCCCGTACGGGCCGAGTCGCAGCATCAGGTCGAGTCTGCGCTCGGGGCCGTTCTCGCCCGTCAGCAGTCCCGCGAGGCGGGCGGGATCGGCTCCGTGCAGGGGGGAGTGCCGGTCGGCGGTCTCCTTGGCGAGGGCGGCCCCGATGGCCATCTCGTCGACGGCCGAGGGCTCGGCGGAGCCGTGCATGCCGGAGACGGCCAGGACGAGGCGGGCGAGGACCTCGCACTCGTCGAGGCGCCCTTCCTCCAGGGGGACGGCGGGCCGGGTGTAGCGGACCTGGTTGCGGATGGCGAACCCGTTGAAGGCGAAGTCGTGGTGCGCGCTCTGGGAGGGCGGCGGCGGGGGCAGCACGACGTGGGCGTGGCGGGAGGTCTCGTTCAGGTACGGGTCGACGCTGACCATGAAGTCGAGCCCGGCCACGGCCGCGTCGAGCCGCCGGCCGTCGGGGGCGGACAGCACGGGGTTGGCGGCGATGGCGATCAGGGCGCGGATGCGCCCCTCCCCCGGCGTTTCGATCTCCTCGGCCAGGGCTGCGGTGGGCAGTTCGCTCTTTGCCTCGGGGTGCCCGCTGACCCTGCTGTGCCAGCGGCCGAGGGCGAACCCCCTGCCGGGGGCGGCGGGGCGGGGCCGCGGACCGGTGGCGGGGAGCGGGAAGAGGGCCCCGCCGGGGCGGTCGAGGTTGCCCGTGAGGATGTTCAGGACGTCGACGAGCCAGCTGGCGAGCGTCCCGTACTCGACGGTGCAGCTGCCGATCCGCCCGTAGACGGCGGCGGTCGGCGAGGCCGCGAGCTCCCGGGCCAGGGTGCGGATCTCCCCGGCCGGCAGGTCGCAGGCGGGGGCGACGGCCTCAGGGGTGAAACTCCCGAGGGCGTCGGCGAGTTCCCCGAGTCCTTCGGTGTGTTCGGCGAGCGCGCCGGGAGCGGTGAGCTTCTCCTCCAGGAGGGTGTGGGCGAGCGCGGCCAGCAGCAGGGCGTCGCTGCCGGGGCGCGGCGCGAGGTGCCGGTCGGCGAGCCGGGCGGTGCGGGTGCGGCGGGGGTCGACGACGACGAGCGTGCCGCCCCTGGCCCGCAGGGCCTTGAGCCGGCCGGGGAAGTCGGGGGCGGTGCACAGGGATCCGTTGGACTCGACGGGATTGGCGCCGATCAGCAGGAGGAAGTCGGTGCGGTCCAGGTCGGGCACCGGGATGGCGGAGGGGTCGCCGAACAGGAGCCCGCTGGAGACGTGTTTGGGCATCTGGTCGAGGGTGCTGGCGGTGAAGAGGTTGCGGGTGCCCAGGGCGCCGAGGAGGAGCGGCGGGTAGAGGGCGCCGGCCATGGTGTGGACGTTGGGGTTCCCTAGGACGACGCCCACGGACTGGGCGCCGTGCTCCCGGACGAGGGCGGGCACGGCCGCCGCGATGGCCTCGTACGCCTCGTCCCAGGTGGCCTCCACCAGTCGTCCGTCGCGGCGGACGAGGGGGGTGCGCAGCCGGTCGGGGTCGGCGTCGAGGGCGCCGAAGGCGGCGCCTTTGGGGCAGATGAAACCGCGGCTGAAGACGTCGTCGCGGTCGCCGCGGGCGCCGGTGACGGTGGTGCCCTCGATGGTGAGGGTGAGTCCGCAGGTGGCTTCGCAGAGAGGGCAGATACGCGGGGCGGTGCGGGGCATGGGCCCTCCTGGGGGCGGCAGGCGGGGGCGCCGGCGCGGACCGGCGGGGCCCGCCGCACGGCGCGGGCACGCGGGCGCCCCGAGCATACCGACCGGTAGGGACGGTGGGGAGGGGGTTGCGGCAGCCGGTTCGGCCCGGGCGCGGGAGGGGTGGCCGGAGGCGTGCGGCGCGGCGTCAGTCCAGGACACGGGCCAGGTAGCGGCGTCAGTCCAGGACGCGGGCCAGGTAGGCGTGCATCATCGCCCGGGTCTCGGTGATGATCCCGGGGTCCCCGGCCGGGTCGGTCCGGAAGGCCAGCTGGACGAGCGCGTCGGTCGCCTCGACGGCCACGAGGACGGCCCGCCCGAGGGCCGGGTCGGGGGCGAGCCCGAGGTGGGTGCGGAGGAGTTCGGTGAGGCGCGCGGCGACCTGGTGGTTGGGGTCGGCGGCGGCGCCTTCGGGGGGCGGCGCGGGGATCCCGAAGTCGACGAGGGCGAAGCCGGGGACGGTCCGCTTCATGGTCAGGTACTCGTCCAGCACGGCGTCCACGACGGGCCGCCACTGGGTGGCGGGGAGCAGGGCGAGCCGTGCCGTGATGCCTTCGGCGTAGCGGTCGAGGTTGCGGTGGGCCAGGGCGGCGGCCATGGCCCGCTTGTTGCCGAAGAAGCGGTAGACGGAGCCGATGGGCACCCCGGCGCGCAGGGCGACGGCGCGGGTGCTGAGGTTCTCGTACCCGGTCTCGTCGAGGAGTTCGGCGCAGGCGTCGAGGATCCGGGCGAGGCGGTCGGCGCTGCGCTGCTGGACCGGGGCCCGGCGCAGTGGGTGGGCGGGAGGCACGGGATCCATCATGCCCTTCCTTGCCGAGCTCAGTTCAAGAGGAGGGTGAGCCCGCCGATGGTGTACGTGATCATCAGCGCGAGCAGCGGGAGCTGCCCCGCGACGGCCTTCGCCGGCGGGAAGAGGCGCACGGAGCGGTCGTGCGCGGCGATCACACCGAGTACGTGACCGGAGACGACGGCGATCACCTGGAGGGCGGCGAGGCCGCCGGGACCCAAGGGGGGACTGGGATCGGGGCCGTTGTCAGTGCCCAGTGCCATGCTTACTGTGCGTGGTCCTTCGGTGACGAGGAGGGAGAAGTAATGGGCGATGAGATAGCCGAGGGCGATCGGCACGAGTGAGTGCGCGAAGGCGGTCAGCGGGCGGGGGTGCGGTCCGCTGACGAGGCGGGTGGCCCCCGCGCACAGGCAGTACAGGGTGGCGACGAGGGCTATGGAACCGAGCAGTCCGAGTGTGGCCGTGGGGGTGCGGCCGAGGGGGGAGGTCTGAGTGGCGTCGATCCAGGAGGGGTTGTCGGAGTAGCCGTCGTAGGCGGTGGAGCCGAGCAGGACGCAGACGGTGGCGACGAGTCCGGGCCGCTCGGGCGTCGCGTCGAGTCCGTGGAAGGGGTTGCGCAGGACGAGGCGGCCGTCGTCGCGGCGGCCGAAGGGGGAGAGCCGGCCCAGGAGGTCGGAGTAGGCCTCGAAGGCGTCGGCGCCGGTGAACCAGCCCTCGCCGAAGCGGGCGGCGAGGAGCAGGTGCACGGCGGCGTAGCAGGTGAGGGCGAGCAGGAGGGAGGTGGTGGATGCGGGATCGGGAGAGACCAGTTCGAGCCAGGTGAAGGCGAACAGCCCCGCGGCGGCGGGCCATTGGCCGAGGGCGGCCGGCAGGGGGCGGCCGGCTCCGGGCGGCCGGCGGCGGGCCCGGCTGAGGAGGCGGTGCAGGGTGCGGAGCGGGTTGAGCAGGCGCCAGACGGGGCCGAGGAGGAGGGAGGCGGGCACGAGTCCGACCCACAGCAGGACGTAGACGGCGCCGGGAGCGGGGTTGCGGGCGGGGTCGTCGGGACCGAGGAGGAGGTGGAGGAGTACGGCGAGGGCTGCGGCGAGACCGAGCCCGCGCAGGGCGGAGCGGGTGGCCGGCGCGTCGGCCACCCGCTGGAGCCCGGCGGGCAGGGCGAGTCCGGAGCCGTTGCCGCGGAAGCGGGACGCGGACCAGAGGAGGCCGAGTGCGAGGAAGGAGACGAAGAGCGCGGTGAAGGCGCCTGCGAAGGCGTAGAAGGGGGAGATCGGCAGATCGTGCCGGGAGCCGATCCCGTGCGCGAGCGGGGGCGTCATCGGACGAGGAGTTGGGTCAGGACGAGGCGGGACTCGTGGGTCTCGACCTCGAAGAGGCCCGTGCGGTCGGCCGCCAGGACCAGGGTGGCCTCCTGGCCCGCCGGCAGGGCGAGTTCCTTGTCGTAGCCGTGCACGTGCAGGGTGTCGGCGCGGTCGCTGGTGACGCGCAGGGCGATCCGCTCGCCGCGTTTGAGCTCGGTGCGGCCGGTTGGCGGGGACACCTTGCCGTCGCGGACGGTGACGGTGACGGTCCGGTCGGCCTCGGGTGCCTGCGGGGGTGCCGGGGAGCCGGTGGGGGCCGGTGCGGGGTGGCTGTGGGACTCCTGGCCCGGGGGGCCCGCGGTCAGCTGCACCGCCGACTCGACCGGCTTGCCGGCGACGGCCCAGGCGGTGTGGTCGTCCGCGTAGAGGCGGACGGTCAGGGTGTGCGGGCCCTGGGGTACCTGCGCCGCGGGCAGGTGGAACCAGGGGCCGTACACGCGGGCCAGCTTGTGGCCGTCGAGCTCCAGGTGGGCGTGGCCCGCGCCCGGGAGGGCGGCGCCGCCGGTGCTGTCGGGGGTGAAGCGGAAGCCGGTCACGGCCAGCTGGAGGTTCCAGCCGTCCTCGGAATCGGGCCGGGCGGTGAGCCGTACCTCCGGCGCGCCCTGGGCCGGGACCTCGCGCAGGTGGTGTCCGCTGCCGTCCTGGGCGTCGAGCAGGGTGCCGACGTCACCCGAGGCCTGTTCGTGGGAGGTGCCGGGTTTGTGGTGGGTGGTGGCGCGGCCGCCGCAGCCCGTGGCCGAGCCGCCCACGAGCAGCAGGAGCAGGGCGGCCAGCGCGGCCGTCCGGGCGCGGCGGCGTCCCGGGCGGGCCCGGCGGGCGGCCGCCCGGCAGGCGTCGCACGGGATGCGGGGCTCGGCGGGGCCGGCGGTCACCGGTCGCCTCCGGGGTGGGGGGCCGGGGGCTCGGCCGAGGTGGTCGGGGCCGGGGCGGGCCC